>NZ_JBFBIV010000030.1:0-102754 GCF_040702025.1 Streptomyces sp. NPDC088194
CGCGAGGAGAACACCCCCGCACCCGTCCGCGCCACCATCGAGAAGATCATGCTCGACGAACGCTGGCACGTGCGCTACGTCCGCGAAGCCCTGCAAAGCATGGAAGAACGCTACGGCAAGCAGGAGATCGAGGACACCCTCGCCCGCTACACCGCCGCCGACGTCGAGATCTACGGCAAGGCCATGGCCGAATTCGAAGAACGCTTCGCCAACCAGTGATCCGGGTACTGGTCGCGACGGTGAACCGGCCCCGCGCCGGCCGGCAGGCGCTGCGGATCGCGGCGGCGGTGGCCGGCCTGCCCGGTGACCCGGCCGGCTACCGCTTCCCGCACCCGCGCGCCTCGGTCACGCACACCGATCGCGCCGGGGTGGCCGCGGTCCTCGTCGGCGGCTCGGCCGCCGGCGTCGGCGTCGACCTCGAACACGACCAGCCGGTCCGCCCGGCGACGGCGCGGTTCTACCTGCGGGACGACGAGCCCCACGACGACCTGCTGCGGCTGTGGACGGTCAAGGAGGCCATGTTCAAGGCCGACCCGGCCAACGCGACCCGGATGCTCCGCGACTACCGGGCAGACGACCCGGCTTACCACCACGTTTCGGCCCGACACCTCGGCGGCTGGCTCACAGTCGCCGCCAGCCTTTCGAGGGAGCCCATGCCCGCCAACACGATCAGCTTCGAGACCGTGGCCACCCGCGTCGCCGGGGTACTGCGCGTACCCGAGAGCGACCTCACCCCGCAGACCCTGATCAAGGACCTGGCAGCCGACAGCTTCATGCTGGTCGAGATGATCGTCGACCTCCAGGAGGAGTTCGACGCCGTCTTCACCCAGGCCCGCCTCCGCGAGATCGACAGCCTCGACGAACTCGTCAAGCTGCTGCAGGAATCCGCCGCATGACCACCCCACCCCGGCCGGCCGCCGCGCCGGCCGGTACCCGTTCGATCTCGGAGGCTGATAGTCAGTGAACGTTCCTGTCATGGTCCTGGTGCTCGCCGACTTCGTGGTCATCGGAGTGCTGCCCCGGATCTTCTTCAAGGGCGGCAGCTTCAACCTCGGTTGGTGGCTGACCGGGGCCCCCTTCTTCGTCGTCCCCCCGTTCCTGATAGCCGCGCGGCTGGCCCACTGGCACTCGTGGATCAGCATGGGCAAGGCGGTGACGACGCTCACCGCGATCGGCGCCGTGCTCGCCGGCGGCTCGATCGCGCTGATGTTCTTCACGCTCGGCACCCACCGCGTACCGCTCGCGTTGTGGCACCAGGAGGACGACGCGCCGGTGTCGATCGTGACGTACGGCGCGTACTCGAAGATCCGGCACCCCTTCTACTCGTCGTTCCTGCTCGGGTTCCTCGGCGCCTTCGCGATGTTCCCGCACCTCGGCACCCTGCTGCCGCTGCTCTACGCGATCGGCCGGCTGACCGCGACCGCGATGCGGGAGGAGAAGCGGCTGTCCGCCTCCGAGTTCGGTGGCGAGTACCGCGAGTACATCGCCCGTACCGGCCGCTTCCTGCCCATCTGACAAACGAAACAGCCGAGGTTATTCATCGAGGTCGAACCCCACGGGCTTGGAGAAGCCCGTGGGGTTCGGTGCTCTCATCCGGCGCCGGGCGCGAAGTCGTCCCGGCGGACGCGGTATCCGTGCTCTACACACTGTGACCGACCGGTCGGTCACATGGTATAGTCCGTGGGGCCGCCAAGGAGAAACGCGCCCAAGGATATCGGCCCGTCAGGGCCTTTGGGTCGCGATAAATACTCAAAAAATAAAAGACGAGAACAGCGCAAGAGCAGCGAAGACTCGACACAGAAGGGGCAGGCGCTGTGACATCAAGCATGGAGTCGGCAAGCGACCAGGTAGAAGACACTGGAGCACTCCAAGAACCCCCTGACCCGCTGCGCTGGTGGTCCTTGCTGGCGGTCAGCCTGGCGACGTTCATGACCTATCTGGACCTGAACGTCATCAACGTCGCGATTCCCACGATCCAGCGCAGCCTGCACCTGTCGGAAGCCGGCCTGGAGTGGATCGTGAGCAGCTACCTGCTCACCCTGGCCGGACTGCTGCTGGCCGGCGGCCGCCTCGCCGACGCCTTCGGCCGCCGCCGGCTGTACATGATCGGCCTGATCATCTTCACGCTCTCCTCGCTGTCGGCGGGCCTGGCCGGCAACGGCGGCGTCCTCATCGGGAGCCGGGCCGTACAGGGCGTCGGCGCGGCCCTGTTGACGCCGGCCACCCTGGCCATCATCACCTCCACCTTCACCGATCTGAAGGAGCGCACCAGCGCGATCGGCCTGTGGACCGTGAGCGCCGCCGTCGGCCTCGCCCTCGGCCCGGTGACCGGCGGCCTGATCACCCAGAACATCCGCTGGGGCTGGATCTTCCTGATCAACGTCCCGATCGGCGTGGTGACGCTCGCGATGAGCGTCAAGACGGTCCGCGAGTCCAGGGCGTCCGAGTCGAAACTGAGCCTGGACGTCGGTGGCCTGGTCACGTCCGCGATCGCCCTGTTCACCATCACCTACGCGCTGATCGAGGGCAACGACGCGGGCTGGAGCTCGGCGAAGATCGTCACCGCGTTCGTCGTCGCCGCGATCGCCACCGTGGTCTTCTTCGCGATCGAGGCGCGCGCCGTGGAACCCATGGTGAACCTGCGGCTGTTCCGCATCCGCCAGTTCACCGGCGGCATCAGCACCCAGATGATCTGGGCGTTCGGCGGCCTGGCCATCTACTTCTTCACCTCGATGTACCTGCAGAACGTCCTCGGCTTCTCCCCGTCGAAGGCGGGCCTGCTGTTCGTCCCGATGGCGTTCGCGCTGGCCGCGTTCGCCGGCTTCTCCACGCTGATGGAGGGCTGGATCGGCGGCTTCCGCACCGTCTCGCTCGGCATGGTGATGATGACGGTCGGCCTCATCATGCTCAACATGCACAACGAGCACGCGACCTTCGCCTCGCTGCTGCCCTGCCTCATCGTGCTCGGCGGCGGCATGGGCATCATGAACGTGCCCATGACCAACGCCGTGATGCAGAACACCCCGGAGGCACAAGCAGGCGTCGCCTCGGCACTGCTCAACGACGCCCGCGAGGTGGCCGGGCTGCTCGGCATCACGATCATCGGTGCGACACTGCGGTCCAAGCAGAACTCCGAGCTGCGGTCCGGCTCGTCCCCGTCGCACGCGTTCCTCAGCGGCTACCACATCGGCCTGTGGGTGGCGACCGCCCTCGTCGCGGTGGGCATCTTCTTCACCTACGTGATGCTGCGCCCGAGCAAGAACGCGATCCCGGCCCAACTGAGCTGACCCGGCTGTGAGCAGGCAGTCAGTCGAGGTAGACGCGGGGCGGCCAGCCCGGGCGGATCAAGCCCATGGCGTACGCCTTCGAGACCACCGCCGGCCGGTTCTTGACCTTGAGCTTACGCATCAGGTTGTCGATGTGGTATCCGATGCCGCCCCGGCTCAGATAGAGCATGGAGGCCAGGTTCACCGTCGACACACCGAGGGCCACACCCTCCAGGATGCGCGCCTCGATGTCGGTCAGCACCGGCCGGTGGCTCGCGGGCGACCGGGCCGTCCTGCTGCCTCCCTGAGGACATACCAGGGCCATCAGGCCGTCGGTACGGCTGCTCTCGCTGCGGACGGCGAAGCCGGTCAACTCGGCGCTGAAGACGGTCGAGTCCTTCTGGTGGAACTCGATCGTCGGCTCGGTGAAACGGGACCCCTGGGCAGCGAGCAGCCTGGCGAACTGCTGGCTGACCTGGGTGCGGACGTCGGCGTGCAGCAGGTCGGAGAAGCTGCGCCCGCCGAGCTCCGCGGGCAGGCAGCCGAACTGGCGGGAGAAGTCCGCGTTGACCTCCACTAACCGGAAGCCACTGTCTAACCTCGCCAGACACATGCCGGACCGCTCGAACAGCGACCTGAGAACCTCCCGTTGGCTCCCCGTGCCGACCCCGGAGACGACTGCCTCTCTCATTGCTTCTCCCCGTACTGGCTCAATGAACGAAGGTGACGCGATGACTGTCGTGGCGTTGCGGTGTCTCGTGACCTCTTCCGGGGTGCGCGAGATCCCGTCGGGGGGCTTTCCTCGCCGGCCCGGCCGCGACGTCGATCTCACCCGACATGTCCCTTTGGGTGACGTCTGGTGCATCGGTCCCGGTTCCCTCGTCACGGGAAATCGGTCGAGCCGGACTCCGCGCGTCCCCGGGCGGTCGGGGGCCGCACGCGGATTCGTCGAATTCCGGCCAGGCCGGCCTGGCGAATGGGCCGGATCGGCGGGGTTCGCGCGGGAAAGAATGCCGAAAGCGAGCCGGGGGGCGCGCTTTTGATGGCCTCGTCCGCGTTCCTTCACGGTGTGCCGGGCCGGCTCGCGGCGCGCTCCCGTCCCGGCTCCACCTATCGGCCCGACATCGGAGCCTTCGAGGCTGTCCGTCGCGCCTTCGCCGGCACGCCGCGGACGCCGCCCCCGATCGGCACGGCCGGCCGGCCCGCAGGTTTCATACACCGTCATGGATCGGATGCATTCCTTCAGGATGATTACCCTCCAGCAGTTGTCCAGCCCGCCTGCGAAGAGAGTGGATCGGGTTCGCACCGGCCGCAAGTGGCACTGCCCGTGACGACGAACTCATCGTGCCCCAGCGTGATCACGGCGCCCGCTCGGCCCGAAGCCGTGCCCGTTCGCCCTCGCCGGACCGACCGCGGACGCCTGGCGCGATCCCGCTCTCGCCGCGCTCCGCTGCCACCGGCAAGTGGCCAGGCCACCGACCCTTTCGGGGAACGCGGGGCGACGGATTTCCGCCCTGGCCCGGAGGCGCTACTCGACGAAATCCAGGACTTGCGGCGGCCAACTGCCCGCACTGAACAGCCCGATCGAATAGGCTCGGGATACCAGTTCCGACCGATTGGCCGCTTCGAGGTTCTTCATCAGCGCGCTGACGTGATACTCGACTCCGCCCCGGCTCAGAAAAAGCTTCGAAGCGAGCTGCACAGTGGACATCCCGGCTGCCACGCCCTCCAGCACCTGGGCTTCCATTCTGGTCAGCGGCTTTCTCGCATCGGTCGGAGCGGGCTCGGCCGCGTCGGCCGCGGCCTCCGGCTCCAACTCCAGCAGGACGACCAGCGAGTCGATACGCCCCGCGTCGTCCGTCACCGCGATCCCGGTCAGCTCGGTGCAGGTCCTACCGGTGCTGGTCAAGGTCGCGATCCGGTCGCTGAACCGGCTCCGCTCACCACGCGCCAGCGAGAGCAGTCGCCGCGTCAGGGTGTCCTTGACACGCGCGTGCACCAGGTCGACGAGGGGAACGCCCGGGAGCTCCTCGACCGACAGCCCGAACACGTCGGCGAAGCCGGCATTGCTCCCCATCAGACGTAGCTCAAGATCCAAGTGCGCAATGCGTGCGGACGAGTTGTCGAACAGCGACCAGAGCGTGTATGCGTCGTCAGCCTGCTCAAATGAGCAAGAACTCGTCTCAGTGAGCGCATCTTGTCTTGCCGACACGATTTCGCCTCCCCGCGCGCTGAGCTAAGGTTCCGTCGCTTATCGCCCCAGCCTCCCATACGAAAAGCGCGAAAACCAGCCCTGCCTCAAACCGACTTTCCGACGCCGGCGTAAGTCTAGGGTTTTTCCTGTTCACCCCGCCGGCGACCGTCGGCGAATATTTCTGTAACCGATGTGTAAACTAATGGACCCCCGCAGGTACTGGCATCGGCCAAGGTGGCATGCTTGCCACGCGCAGGCGGATTGGGCGCCATCCCTATCCTCGGTTGCGTCGCAGGACACCCCGCCACCGACCTGGTCGCTTTACGGCATCCCGACCGATAGGAGACAGGCCGGACGGAAATCACCGTCCGTAGCATTCGCTACGCCATGTATCCAGACACCGGAGAGCAAGACCTTGAGCTTTCGTCCACTTTCGGCAGGTTCGGTGAGGCCGTCGTGATAGCGCGGGAAACCCCTCGTGATTGACCATTACTTTTCCCTTTTTCGCCCATTGCTATTCCGGAACTTTGCCTTCCGTTTTCCTGCCGAATTGTTGTTCGACAATAGCGGCGCGGAGGTGCACCGGCGGGGCGCGGGGGTGAACGCGAAGGCACGGCAGGTCGGTTGCCCGCCCGGCCGGGTGCGGGCCGGTGCGAACGCCGGCCCGGTGTCAGATCCCGAGGAACCGTTTAAGCACGCGCCGCGACGCCGACAGCGGACGTCCGGCGTCGAACTCCAGCACCGAGATCTCCCGGGTCATCGCCGCGAGCAGTTGGGCCGCGGCTTCGGCGTCGTCCCAGCCCATGACCCTCAGGTCGGCCACTCCCGCCGCCGCCAGCCGCTCGCGGCGGGCCGCCATCGAACCCTGCACGTTGGGGTCCGAACGGGCTTCGAGCGCCAGGGCCTTGACACCCCGGTTCGCGAGCGAGACGTCGAGATACGCCTCGGTACTGCGGAAGATCCGCTCGGCGCCGGGCGCCAGCCCCGCGATCGCCTCGTCGACAGCGGCCTGCACCCGTGCGTGGAAACGTTCGTGCATGGCGTCGACGAACGACGAGCGGTCCTTGAAGTGCACGTAGAAGGTGCCCTTGGCCACCCCCGCCCGCGCGACCACCATGTTCACGCTGACGCCCGCCAGGCCGTGCTCCTCCGCCAGCGCCGCGCCGGCGTCGAGCAACGCCTCACGTGTCTGCAACGCTCCGGGCATCTGCACTCCTGCTGCCATAACCTCGGAGTATAAGCCCGCCGGTCACCAGGGGCCGTTTCCGGTCATATCAGTGACCGACCGGTCGGTCACGTGCTACGCTCCCGCTCATGCCCACGATCCCGAGATCTACTCAACTGATCGCGTATGACAACGGCAGCCGCAGTTTTGACACCCCTTACGTCGCCACCGCCGGGAAGGAGCTGCAGCGATGAAAGCGGCAGTAATTGACAAGGTCGGCGCCGCGCCGCATGCCACCTCCCTCGACGACCCGTCGCCGGCCACCGAGACGCAGGTGGTCGTCCAGGTCGAGGCGACGGCTCTGAACTCGATCGACCTGCACGTCGCGGAGGGGCACCACCGCGCCGGGCCGCCGAAGGTCCCCTACGTTCCCGGCTTCGAGGTGGTCGGCACGATCGTGGCCGGACCCGACCAGGGCCTTCGCGTGCACGCCACCGTTCCCGCCGGCCTCGCGCCGGGCGTCAACGGCGGTCTGGCCGAACTCCTGGTGACCGAGCGCGCGGCCTGCATCCCGGTCCCGGACGGGCTGGACAGCGTCCCCGCCGCGGCGATCGGCGCGGTGGGCGCCGGCGCGGATCTGTCGCTGCGCAAGGCGGACCTCCAGGCGGGCGAGAGCGTCCTGGTCCTGGGAGCGACCGGTCCCTTCGGGGCGTCCTTCGTCCAGCTCGCGAAGCTGGCCGGTGCCAAGCGCGTCATCGCGGCCGGCCGGAACCCCGAGCGCCTTGCCCAGGTCCGCGACGCCGACGGTGTGGTGGTCCTCGGCGACCAGCCGCTGTCCGAGCAGTTGGCCGCACTCGGCGGCCCGGTGGACCTGGTCGTCGACCCGCTGTGGGGTCCTTGGGGAGTGCCGGCACTGGCCTGCCTGCAACCGGGCGGGCGCTACCTGAACGTGGGCGCGGCGGCCGGTGACGAGACCGCCTTCCGCGTCGAGATGCTCCGCTCCGCGCAGTTGACCCTCATCGGCTTCAGCGGCACGACGGCGAAACCGGCCGACGCGTTCGCCGCCTACAACCGCGTCGCGGCCCTGGCCGCGGCGGGCTCGTTCGAGCTGCCGACCGCCACGTATCCGCTGGCGGAAGCCACCCAGGCGTGGGAGGCACAGGCGTCCTCGCCCGGCAAGAAGATCGTCGTGGTGCCCTGAGCCGCACCCGGAATCCTGCTCGGCCCTGGTGCGCCGGCAGGTAGGCACGACCGCTGAGCTTCCGCCGCGCGTCCGTTCGCGGCGGAAGCTCGGCGCGTTCGGGGCTCGGGTGCGCGGCGGCCCGTACGACGGCCGGCCGGCTCGACGCGCCCCGGGCCGGGGCCTGAGCTGGAGGGGGAGCGGCAGACGAGTCGGGCTCTAGGCCGGGTTCTGTCGCCGGACAGCCTCGCGGCCGGCCGGGAGACGGCCATCCATCTAGGGCTGCCGTTGCCGACAGCCTCGTGCGGTCTACCCGCGAACTCGGGCGGGCAGCCCTCGAACGTCCGCGCGGGGCCATATTCCTATGGCGCCCTCTTGACCTTGCTCCAGGTGGGGTTTACCTAGCTGCCCAGGTCACCCTGGGCACTGGTGGTCTCTTACACCACCGTTTCACCCTTACCGGGGACCGAGATCCCCGGCGGTCTGTTTTCTGTGGCACTGTCCCGCGGGTCACCCCGGGTGGCCGTTAGCCACCACCTTGCCCTGTGGAGCCCGGACCTTCCTCGGCGGATCACAGGTGATCCGACGCGACCGTCCGCCCGGCTCGTCTGCCGTACGGCTCATCCTAGCCGCTCACCGGGGCCGTAGGCTGCTGCGGGTCGGCCGCCCGCGGCGGCCGGGCGAACATCACTGGGAACGTGTCGTGAACGTGTAGGGAGAAGCCGTGCTCGTCCTGCTGCCGCCGTCCGAGGGGAAGGCAACCGCCGTACGGGGGCGGCCACTCGCGCTCGACCGGCTGTCGCTGCCCGCGCTGACCGACGCGCGCGCGGCCGTGCTCGACGAGCTGGTGCGCCTGTGCGAGGGGGCCGGCGAGGACGGCGGCAAGGCGGCCGAGGTGCTCGGGCTCACTCCCGGGCTGCACGGCGAGATCGCCAAGAACGCACGGCTGCGCACCGCGCCCACGCTGCCCGCCGCCGACCTCTACACCGGGGTGCTGTACGACGCGCTCGGCCTGGCCACCCTCGATCCGGCGGCGCTGCGGCGGGCCCGGCGCTCGGTGCTGGTCTTCTCCGGGTTGTGGGGCGCCCTGCGGCTCGCCGACCGCGTGCCCTCCTACCGCTGCTCCATGGGAGTACGGCTGCCGGGTACGGGCGGGCTCGCCGGGTACTGGCGGCCGCACCTCGACGACGTCCTGCCCGAGGTGGCGGGCCGCGGGCTCGTCCTCGACCTGCGCTCCTCCGCTTACGCGGCCGCCTGGAAGCCCCCGGCCGCCCTGGCGAGCCGTACGGCGACGGTCCGCGTGCTCCAGGTGACGGTCGTGGCCGGCGTGGAGAAACGGTCCGTGGTCAGCCACTTCAACAAGGCGACCAAGGGCACCTTGCTGCGCGCCCTCCTCACGGAAGGGGCCGACCCGAAAACGCCCTCCGCCCTCGCGGCCGCACTCCGCGGCCTCGGGTTCGAGGTCGAACACCCGGGCAACGGCCCCCAACTGGACGTCCTCCTCCGCTGACCCCTTACGGCGCCTCGCCGTTGGAGCCACGGTCCGCGCCCGCGTGCCGCGCCCTCGTGGTCCGGGAGCCGACGGCGCCGGGCCGCCCGGGCGGATGCGGCACCGTTGCAACGCGTGCAACGGCCGTTGCACGAGCTGGTCGCCCCGGTCCAGGATGACCGCATGGATACCGTTCTCGACCTCGCTCCCGTCATCCCCGTGGTCGTGCTGGAGGACGCACGGGACGCCGTGCCGCTCGCACGCGCGCTGGTGGCCGGGGGCCTGCGGGCGATCGAGGTGACCCTGCGCACCCCTGCCGCGCTGGACTCGATCGCCGCGATCGCCCACGAAGTCCCGGACGCGGTGGTCGGCGCGGGCACCCTGCGCGACCCGGACCAGGTCGCGGCCGCGGAAGCGGCGGGCGCGCGGTTCCTGGTCAGCCCGGGCTGGACCGAGCGGCTGGTGGACGCGATGCGCGGCTCGGGCCTGCCCTACCTGCCCGGCGTCTCCACGGTCTCGGAGGTGCTGCGGCTGCTGGAGCGCGGGGTGACCGACATGAAGTTCTTCCCGGCGGAGGCGGCCGGCGGCGCGCCGTATCTGAAGTCGCTGTGGTCGCCGCTGCCGCAGGCCCGTTTCTGCCCGACCGGCGGCATCGACGCCGACCGCGCACCGGACTACCTCGCGCTGCCCAACGTCGCCTGTGTCGGCGGCACGTGGATGCTGCCGAAGGAAGCGCTGCGGACGAAGGCGTGGGACGAGGTCACCGAGCTGGCCCGTAAGGCCGCGGCACTCGCCGGCTGAAGCACCCACGGGTGAAGCAGCCCGGGGTGAAGCAGCCCCGGCTGAAGCACCCACGGGTGAAGCAGCCCGGGTGAAGGCACAGCCGGTTCACCCGGCGTCGAGGCCGCGCAGGTGCGCCGTCGCGTTGACGTACCGCACGGAGGTGTTGCCGTCGGCGTAGTAGTCGATCGCGCACAGCGCCGCCGGGGACAGGTGCATACGGAAGAGCGCCTCGGGCGGCGCGCCGAGGGCGAGCCGGACCAGGGTCTTGATCGGCGTGACATGGCTGACCAGCAGGACGGTCCGGCCGCGGTGGGCGGCGAGCAGGGCGTCGCGGGCGGCCTCGACCCGGGCGGCGACCTGCTCGAAGCTCTCGCCGCCGGGCGGGGCGGCGGACGGGTCGGCGAGCCACGCGGTCATCGCGCCGGGGTCGCGCTGCCGCGCCTCGGCGAAGGTCAGGCCGTCCCAGCCGCCGAAGTCCGTCTCGCGCAGGCCGTCCTCGACGGTGACGTCCAGGCCGAGGCGTGCGGCGGCCGGGGCGGCGGTCTGCCGGCAGCGGAGCAGCGGCGAGCTGACCACGGCCCGCACGGCGCCGTGCTCATCCGCCCCGAACGCGCCCTGGCGGTCGGGTCCGTACGGCGACGGCGGCTGCGGCGTCCCGGCCAACTCCTGTGCGGCCAGCTCGGCTTGCGCCCGCCCGCGTTCCGACAGCTGCGGGTCCCCTCCCCCGCTGCCGGAGAACCGCTGCTGCCCGGTCAGTGCCGTCTCGCCGTGCCGCAGCAGCACGAACGTGGTCGGGGCGCCCAGGTCCGGGGCGCCCCGATCCGGCCGGACCGGGCGCGCGGGCGCGGCCGAGGGGTCGGGCTCGGCCGCAACCACCGCTCTACAGACCGGAGTCGGCGGTGCGCACCAGAATCCGCCGGCAGTTCTCGCAGCGCACCACCGTGTCGGACGGAGCGGACCGGACTTCGTTGAGCTCGGTGATGTTCAGCTCCAACCGGCAGCCCTCGCACCGCTTCTGGTAGAGCCGGGCGGCACCGATCCCGCCCTGCTGGGCGCGGAGCTTGTCGTAGAGCTTGAGCAGGTCGTCGGGGACGGCGGCGGCCAGCACCTCGCGCTCCTTGGCGACGGTGAAGCCCTCGGCGTCGATGCCCTCCAGCGCGGCGGTCTTGCGCTGCTCGGCCTCGGCGACCTTCACCTCCAACGACTCGACCCGGCCGGCGAGTTCGGTGCCGCGCTCCTGCGCGTTCTCGCGGCGCTCCATCACCTCCAGCACGACGTCCTCCAGGTCGGACTGGCGCTTGGCGAGCGAGGCGATCTCGCGCTGGAGGTTCTCCAGGTCCTTCGGGGAGGTGACCGCGCCGGAGTCGAGCCGCTGCTGGTCGCGGGCGGAGCGCTGCCGCACCTGGTCGACGTCCTGCTCCGCCTTGGTCTGCTCGCGGGCGGTGTCGCTCTCCTCGGTACGGGCGGCGACGAGCAGGTCGCGGAGTTGGGCGAGGTCGGCGCCGAGCCGGTCCAACTCGGCGTGCTCGGGCAGGTTGCGGCGCTTGTGGTCGAGCTGCGCGATACGCGCATCGAGGGCCTGGACTTCGAGAAGTCGGATCTGGTCGGCGGGCGCGGCGTTCAGCGGGGGGCTCCTGTGCTGCTGGAAGGGAAATTCGGGGACGGCGACGAGTTCGGCGGGCCGGCCGGACCCGGCGTACCGGAGGCATCCGGTACGCCCTGGTCGCTCAACGGGGCGGAGGGCGCGTGGATCGTCCACGGGTCGGTGACCGCCCGCGAGACATGGGTGCGCAGGTTCCAGCCGTGCCGGTCGGAGATCTCGTCGAGCTGGCCGGCGGCCTGCTCGCACCAGGGCCACTCGGTGGCCCAGTGCGCGGCGTCCACCAGCGCGGGCGGTCCGGCCTGCCGGGCCTCGGAGGCCGGGTGGTGCCGCAGGTCGGCGGTGAGGAAGGCGTCGACGCCGGCCGCGCGGACCTCGGCGAACAGGCTGTCGCCCGAGCCGCCGCAGACCGCGACCGTACGGATGGTGCTGTCGGGGTCGCCGGCCACCCGCACGCCGGCGGCGGTGCCCGGCAGGTCGCGCGCGGCCCGCGCGGCGAACTCGGCGAGGGTCAGCGGCGCGTCGAGTGCGCACAGCCGGCCCAGGCCGCGGCGGCCGGCCGGGTCGGTCGGGTCGGGGACGAGCGGGCCGGTGACGCGCAGGTCCAGGGCGGCGGCGAGCGCGTCGGAGACCCCGGGGTCGGCCCGGTCGGCGTTGGTGTGCGCCACCAGCAGCGCGACGCCGCCGCGGATCAGGTCGTGCACCACCCGGCCCTTGAAACCGGCCGGGCCGACCGGTGCGACGGTGGTGGTGCCGCGCAGGTACAGCGGGTGGTGGGTGACGAGCAGGTCCGCGCCGAGCCGTACCGCCTCGTCGACGACCTCCTGGACCGGGTCGACGGCGAACAGCACGCGGGTGACCTCGGCGGACGGATCTCCGCAGACCAGGCCGACGGCGTCCCACGACTCGGCCAGCTCCGGCGGCCAGAGGGCGTCGAGAGCGGCGAGGACGTCGGCGAGAGAGGGTGCGGGCACGTTACGAAGGTTACCCGCCGCGCCGGGCGGCCGGGATGCGAGCGGGCAGCGCAGCACAACGGCTCGGATGACGGCGCCGATTCGCGCGGAGCGACACCCTTACGTGTGAAACACCCTGAGCCACGTTGATCGTCATGAAGTACGAAAAGTACGGTCCTGAGCTGGAGGTGGAGAACCCACATGACCGTCGACACCACTGGCACACCGCAGGCCCCGGCCCTTCCGGTTGCGCCCGCCACGACCACTGCGGCACCGACCGCGCACGTGCCACGCCGTACCGGCTTCACGATCAGCGCGGACGGGGCGTACGCGGCCTGCCTCGCGGAGGCGACCGTGCCGAGCGAGGAGGGCGAGGGCGGCGGCGGCTGGTACGTCGAACGCTGGTCGCTGGACGGGCCCGAGCCGTACGCGGTGGCGCTGCCCGCCACGCAGCCGGAGGAGCCGGGCACGCAGGTGCTGCCGCTGCCGGACGGCCGGGTGCTGGTGCGGCGCGAGGTCGGCGCCGCGAACGGGGGCGCGACCGGGGGCGCGACCGGGGGCGGCAACGGAGCCTGGAACGGGGGCGGGATCGCCGGCAGGGCAGCGGTCGGAGCGGAATCCGGAGCGGGCGCCGAGGGAGGCGCCAAGGACCGCACCGGGAACGGCATCGGGGGCAGCGGCGGGGACGGCGGCGCGGACGAAGAGCCGTCGGCGGCCGGCGCCGGCCCGGACAGCGGCCCGGACAGCGGCCCGGACAGCGGCTCGGGCGCCGGCGTCGCCGCCGGGCCCGGCACCCCCGCCACCGTGTGCCACGACCTGTCCCTGCTCTACCCGTCCGGCACCGGCACCGGCGCCCAGCGGATCGGCGCGCTCGCCGGCAGCGACGTGCGCCTGCTCCCGCCGGCCCCGTTCGGCGCCTTCGCCACCTGCTACGACGCGGGCGGCGGGGTGACCTCGCTGTGGCAGCTGTGCGACGCGGGCGGCGGGAGCGGGGGCGGCCCGGTCCACCTCGTCACGGTGCCCGGCCGCTGCACCGGCGGCGCCTGGCTGGACCGCGCGGGGCGGCTGCTCGCGCTCGACCGCGAGATGGACGGGCGGACGAAGGCGGTCGTGGTCGACCTGCACGCCGGCCAGGTCAGCCCGTTGCTCCAGCTCACCGAGGACAGCGACGACCGGCTGCTGCTCGCCGAGCCGGACAGCGGGCTGATGATCGTACGCAGCGACGCCACCGGTGAGGCCCGGCTCGGCTGGGGCGTGCTCGGCAGCCGCCATCCGGTGCGCTTCCCCGACACCCTGCGGGTCGCCGGCGCCCTGCTCTCCCCGGTCGCCGCGCAGCCGGGGCAGATCCTCACCCCCGAGGTGTGCGTGGTCGCCTTCCGTTCGGCGGTGCCCGGCGGCGGCTCGTCGCTCGCGCTGTGGCGGCCGGGCGAGCGCCGCCTGCACTGGCGCCCGGCCCCCGCGGACTGGCTCGGCCCGGCCGCCCGCTGGCTGCCGCGCTCCCCGCTCCACCTGCCCACGCCCACCGCCCTGCACCCGTACGACCCGCCGCCGGTGGCCGCCCCGGCGCCGCTCGCGCTGCCCGCGCCGCGGGTGGTGCGGGCCCGCGCCCTTCCGCCGGCCCGCCGCCCGCTCGCGGTGCTGCCGCTGCAGAAGGCCCCGCTGACCCCGGTCGCGTGACGCTCGATAGAATCAGCCGGGTCACCCAGGGTGAGCATCCCGAGTGAGCACGTAGTCATGTGGGTATACGGGGAGAGCACGAAGATGTCGGACGCGACCAGGGCCGATCACGTGCGCAGCCAGGCGCACCAGAGCACGGACGAGGACACGTCGGGACGCCACCGCGGTGAGGCCTCGGCGGAGGACAGCGAGGCGGCGGCGCCGCACGGCAAGCACCGCCGCGAACAGTCGGACTGACGCCGCCCGCGCCCGTCGCCGTCTCGACGGGCGGCGCGGGGCGACGGCTCGTGCCGAAGCGCGGACCGGGCGGTCCGCACGGCCGCTCGGACCGGCGCGGCGCGGCATGGCACCCGGCGGGCCCGTCGGATGCCGCATTCCGGATTCCGGGGGGAAGCGATGGCGGAGCGCTGGGGCCTGATCGTCGAGGAATCGAGGATCAAGAGCTACCACAACATGCTGACCGAGCTGCTCACCACCGTGCTGGAGGTGTTCACCGGCAGCCGCGCGGAGGCCCTCGCCCGGCTGGAGAGCCACGCCACCAGCTACCAGCCCCGCCGGATGCGGTTCCCTCCCAGGACCCGGCTGTTCCGGACGGCGGACGGCTTCCTGCTGGTCTGCGGTGACGCACCGAGCGAGTACGACAACGGCTACTCCTTCGTCTGCCGCTTCACCGTCGCGGAGTTGCTGCGCGACAGCGAGGACACGCGGCGGGTGGCCGAAGCCGAGGCGCGGGCCCAGGCCGAGGTGAAGGCCCGGTTGAAGGCCGAGGAGCGGGCGGCGAAGCGCCGCGCGCGCCGCGGCTACTGATCCGGCGCGGGCCGCACCCAGGACATTTGTCCCGGCCACCCCACCACATTCGCGTCTGCCGGGCCGCCGCCACCCCGCCGTAGCTTCATGGACATGGCGGATACCTCTTCACTCGCGCGGTCGGCGGGCCCCACGGCCGCGGCGCCCACCCCTCCCCCGGCGGTACGGTTCTCGGCCGTCCACAAGCACTTCGGCCCGGTGCACGCGATCGCCGGTGTCGACCTGGACATCGCCCGCGGCCAGACCCTGGCGCTGCTCGGCCGCAACGGCGCGGGGAAGTCCACCGCGATCTCGCTGATGCTCGGCCTCGACCAGCCGGAAGGCGGCGAGGTGCGGCTGTTCGGCGGGGCGCCGCAGGACGCGGTCAGGGGCGGCCTGGTGGGCGCGATGCTCCAGGACGGCACCCCGATCCCGCGGGTGACCGTCCGCGAGTGGGTCGGCTTCGTCGCCGCCACCTACCCGCGGCCGATGCCGGTCGCCGAGGCCCTCGCGCTCGCCGGGATCGGGGAGTTGGCCGGGCGGCGGGTGGACAAGCTCTCCGGCGGGCAGGCGCAGCGGCTGCGGTTCGCGCTGGCCGTCGCGGGCAACCCGGCGCTGATCGTGCTGGACGAGCCGACCGCCGCGCTGGACGTGGAGGCGCGGCGCGGCTTCTGGCGCTCGATGCGCGGGTACGCGGCGCGCGGCAACACCGTGGTCTTCTCGACGCATTACCTGGAGGAGGCGGACGAGAACGCGGACCGGGTGCTGGTGATCGACCGGGGCCGTACCGTGGCCGACGGCAGCGGCGAGCAGATCAAGCGGGCGGTCGGCGGCACCCTGGTCTCCTTCGACCTGGCCGGGCGGGGCAGCGCGGGGCTGCGCGACCTGCCCGGGGTGACCTCGCTCGAGGTGCGCGGCGACCGCGCGGTGCTGCGCAGCGCCGACTCCGACGCGACGGTGCTCGCGCTCGCCGCGGCGGGCCGGGTACGGCGGTTGGAGGTTGCGGCGGCGAGCCTGGAGGAGGCGTTCCTCAGCCTGACCGCCCACCCGGACCCGGGCTCGGGCTCGGGCTCGGGCGCCGCCCCGGCCACGCCCAAGGACTCCGCCGCCGGCTCCGGGACCTCCCTGGCGGTGACCCGATGAGCGCCCCCGGCAAGGCCCTCGCGCCCGTACCCGGGGTGCTCTCGCCCGAGGAGGCGGGGCGCGAGGAGGCGGGGCGCGAGCCTGCGGGGCGCGCGGCTGCGCCCGAGGTGTACGGTCCGCCCTTCCCCCGCCCCGCCTCCTACCTGCGGCCGCTGCTGGAGTACGTCCGGCTGGAGGTGCGCCGCACGCTGCGGGACGGCGGGTACGCCGTGATGGGCGTGGTGATGCCGGTGGCGATGTACCTGCTCTTCACCAACCTCGGGGTGGGCGGCGACGCCGACTTCAGGGGCGACTACGCGCAGTACTCGATGATCGGGATGGCCGCGTACGGGGCGCTGGGCGCGGCGCTCGCGGTGGGGTCGGGGGTCGCGGAGGACCGCGGGCGCGGCTGGCTGCGGCAGTTGCGGGTGACGCCGCTGCACCCGGTGCAGGTGGTCGCCGGTCGGGCGCTGACCGCGGGCGTCACGGTACTGCCGGCGATCACGGCGGTGCTGGCCGCGGGCGGCCTGGTCAACGGCGTGCGGCTGGCGGTGTGGCAGTGGCTCGCGGTCGGGGTGCTGCTGTGGCTGGGCACCATCCCCTTCACCCTGCTCGGCCTCGGCAACGGCTACGCGCTGACCGGGCAGGCCACCGGCGTGGTGAGCATGGCCTGCATGATGGGTCTCTCGGTGATCGGCGGGCTGTGGATTCCGGCCGGCGCCTTCCCGCCCTGGCTGCGCGCGATCTCCCGCTGGACGCCCACCGCCCGCTTCGGCGACCTGGGCTGGAGCGTCCTGGAGCACCATGGCCCCGGTTTGGGTACGGTGGCGGTGCTCGTCGGCTGGCTGCTGGTCTTCGCCGGTTACGCGGTGTTCGCCTACCGGCGCGGGGCGCGTACCGCATGACCACCACCACGCCGCACGTGCGGGCGCCGCGCGAACCCGACGCGGCGCGACACCGGACGGGGACGGGGATGGCGGTGGACGCGAGACAGGCGTCCGGCACGGCGGACGGCGCCGTGCCGGACCAGGACCAGGACCAGCACCGGAAGCGGAGCCAGGCCGGCGGCCGGGCCATGACCACGGGCCCGGGCCCGGACCCGGAACCGGTCCGGGACACGGAGTGCCGCAGGAAGATGTGGTGGCGCCGGTCCGAGCGGTTCGAGGACGAGATCGACCAGCTCAGGAAGCCCGACGGCAAGGCGCTGATCCCGTGGCTGCTGATGGCGGTCGGCCCGGCCAGCGACCTGTTCAACGGCCGGGTCGGCAACCCCTGGCCGGCCGGCGCGGGGCTCGCCGTGTTCTGCGTGCTGTACGTGCTGACCGTGCGCTCCGCGTTCAGCCCGCGCCTGGGCTCCGGGCCGGTGCCGCTGCGCCTGCTGGCCTGCCTGGGCGCGACCACCCTGGCGCTCTCGATCGGCTACGGCGGCAACTTCGCGCTGCTGTTCGTGCTGGTGTCGCTGTGCGTGGGCAGCGTGGCGAGCAGCCGCCGCGTCCTGGGCCTGATGCTGATCCCGACGAGCGCCGCGGCCGGGATCGTCTCGGGCCTGCACCACGAGAGCTTCTGGTCGACCACCAGCCTGTCGTACGGGACGTTCCTGTCCGGGCTGGTGGTGTCGGTGATCATCACGCTCTTCCAGGCGGTGGACCAGCTTCGCTCCACCCGGCAGGAGTTGGCCCGGGCCGCGGTCGCGCAGGAACGGCTGCGGTTCTCCCGCGACCTGCACGACCTGCTGGGGCACACCCTGTCGGTGGTCGTGGTGAAGTCCGAGGCGGCCCGCCGGCTCGCCCCGCGCGACCTGGACGCGGCCCTCGCGCAGGTCGCCGACATCGAGGCGGTCGGCCGGCAGGCGCTCACCGAGATCCGCGAGGCGGTCACCGGCTACCGCGAGGGCAGCCTGTCCACCGAACTGGACCGGGCCCGCTCGGCGTTGACCGCCTCCGACATCGAGGTGGTGGTCCAGGAGTCGGGCCCGCCGCTGCCGCCGCAGACCGAGGCGCTGCTCGGCTGGGTGGTCCGCGAGGGCGTCACCAACGTCGTACGGCACAGCCGCGCCTCGCAGGCCACCATCGAACTGCGCACCGGCGGGGGCCACGCGCACCTCACCATCACCGACAACGGGATCGGCCCCGCCGCGGCCACCGCGCCCGACCCCCACCTGCCCACCGGTAGGGGCACCGGCCTGCGCGGCCTGACCGAGCGCCTCGCCGCGGCCGGCGGCTCCCTGGCCTCCGGTCCGGCCCACGGCGGCGGCTTCCGCGTCGCCGCGGTCCTCCCGGTGGAGGAGGAGGCCCCGTTGTAGACGACCGGCGCGCGGGTGCCGGGTCAGGCGCGGTTGACGCGGCCGGCTATCGCATGGGCGACGACCAGGTAGACGGCCGCGGGCAGGCCGTAGTTGAGGACAGTGCGCCACTTGGCGTTGTCGACGGTGAACAGGTCCTTCGACCAGGTCGCGAGCCAGTTCGCCGCGTGGTGGACCCAGTTGACGAGGTCGTTGGCGCGGTTCGCGTCCAGGACGAAGAAGATGATCCAGAGGATCAGGATGAGTGCAGCGATGTCTGCGGCGATGAGGATGATCACCGCGGCGGGGTTGCCGCCATACCGTCTGGCCATGGCTGTCGCATTGCCCGGTTGGGGTCGGTGAAACCTGGCACGGACGGCCGTGGTTGTGGTGGACCTGCCACCCGCGGCGGTCGGTGGATCAGGTCCGCCCGCCGTCGACCCGTACCGGTCCGCGCCGCTCGTAGACCGTCACCCGGCGGCCGCGGACCCGTACGTCCGCGACCGGGGTGAAGTACTCCCGGAGCACGGCGAGTTTCACCCGGTCCCGTGCACCGGGGGCCTGCCCCGCGGCCTGCGCCGCGTCCGTCACCAGCAGGATGCGCGGCCGGGCCAGCATCGCGGCCCTGATCCGCGCGGGGGTGGCCTCCCGGCCCTCCAACGTCCCGGACCGCGTGGGGCCTTCTTCCAGGGCGACGTCCCGCAGACCGGTGAAGTCGCCGGGGCAGACGTACGCCGAGTCGCGCCGCCAGGTGGGCACGAAGACCACCCCGTCCCCGGGCGACTTCATCCGTGCCACGTCCGCCGCGGCCGACACGACGTCGTCCACCCGGCTGGCCGGGGAGCGTTCGGCCAGCGACTGCGGGAGCAGTGCCAGCGTGGCCAGGGCGAGCGCGACCGGGACCAGCCGCGGCGCCGCCGTCGGGAAGCGCGGAGTGGCCGCGCGCACCGCCGCGGCCAGTCCCGCGCCGACCAGCAGCGCCAGGCCGAGCAGGCTGAAGACGACATACCGGTCGAGGTACAGCGGATGGGCCACGGACACGCCGACCAGGCCGAGTTGGGGCACCGCGAGCAGCGGGAGCCCGACCGCCGCCGCCGACAGCCGGCCCGCCCGCGGCCGGTCGACAGCGGCCCCGACGGCGCCGATCGCCATCAGCACCACCGGGCCGATCAGCATCTGCCAACTCAACGGCGGTATCCACGCCACCTGTTGGGCCTGGCGGCGGCTGAAGAGGATCAGCGGCAGCACCCCCGCCGTCGCGGCCACGGCCGCCGTCAGCCAGCGTGTCCACACCTCGCGTCCGGCCCGCGTCCACGCCAGGGTCGCCAGGTGCGCGGGCAGGATCAGCAGCGACAGCCAGTTCAGCAGCCCGCAGGCCAGGACCGCGGCACCGTAGGCCGCCCAGCGCCGCCGGCGCGCCGCCCCGGGGGGCTCCTGCAGGAGGGTCACCAGCAGGAGCGTCGAGATCCCGGCGCCGGCCGTGACCATCGCGTACGGGCGGCCCTCCTGGAGGTAGAACTGCACGGCCGGGAGCAGCCCGAACACCATCCCCGCACCCCGGCCCGCCCAGACGCCGGCCAGCCGGTGCCCGACGACGGCCACGCAGCCGGCCGCCACCGCCATGGCCAGCACCGACGGCAGCCGCAGGGTGGTGGTGCTCGCCCCGAAGCATACGAAGCACGCGTGCATCAGCAGGTAGTACAGGCCGTGCACGGCGTCGATGTTGCCCAGCATGTGCATGATGTCGGCGGGCGACCGCTGGGCCGCCTGCCAGGTCGCCGCCTCGTCCCGCCAGACGCTGTCCTGCCGGGAGATCCCCCACCACCCCAGCGCCAGCATCCACAGCACCGGTAGCGGCCATACGGGCATGCGTCGCCCGGGAACGTCTGTACGAACTGTCACGGACTGTAGGACGCGGAAAATCCGCCACACGTTCTCTGAGCTGCACATTCCGCATGTAGAGGTCTGCCCGGGCGGAGGTCTCGACGGCCGGTGGCACACGGCCGGTGACGGTCCGCGCCCTCGGCCGGTGACGGACCGGCCGGCGCCCGCCGCGGCCCTCCGTACGGGTGTCCCCCGCTGGCGGCCCCGTGGCGGCCGGGTGATGCTGCGGGAGCGGGCGCACCGCCCGTACACCCCCACGCTCCGGAGGTACCCGTGCCGACCGGCTTCCCCGTGCGCCGGGCGCTGACCGCCCTGCTCCTGGCCGCCGCCCTTCTGGTACTGCCCGCGTGCGGCAGCGACACCGCCTCGACCGCCTCGCACGCGTCGAGCAGCAGCCCGAGCCCGACGACGAGCGCGCAGCGGCAGAAGCTCGCGAAGACCCGTTTCGTGGCGAACGCGGGGCTCGCCGCCGGGGCGACCTACCAGTGGATCGTGAAGCCGTACAAGGCCGGCAAGTTCAAGAAGGGCGCGCATGGGCGGACCGTCGCGCTGATCAAGGCGGGCCTGGCCGGCACCTTCGCCTACAACCGGCTCAAGGCGGCCTCGGTGAACGCCAAGGGCGACCCGACGCTCAACAGGCTGATGGCGCCGGTGACCGCGGGCATCACCGCGCTCAAGGACCTGCCGTCCAAGCTGCGCAAGGGCGAGAACCCGGACTCGACGGTGAACAGCTTCAACGACGTGATCAACGAGGTCAAGGACGCCGGGAAGAGCGCGGGCGCCGACGTGAAGGAGAAGGTGCCCTCGCTGTCCCAACTGGGAAGCTGACAGCGGCAGCGGCAGCGGCTCCGGGGGCTGCGGCGCTCCGGCGCCCCTTGGACGCGCCGACGGCCGGCCGTCCCCCTCGTCGAAGGGGGACGGCCGGCCGTCGTGTGGTGCCAGGTACTGAAGACCGTGCCCGCCCGGCGAACCGGCCCGACACCGTAAGGCGCCCGCGTGGACGCCCGCGGGTCAGCCGCGCTGGATGCCGCTGCTGTCCTGGAGGACGCCGCGGCGCCCGTCCTGGGTCTGCGCGATGAGCGCCTGGCCGCGCTGGTCCACCGCGAGGTACCAGGTGCCCGGGGCCAGCTCGGCGATCTGCCCGCCGCTGCCGTCCTCGGCGAACAGCGGCCGCGGCACCGGCACCGCGAACCAGAACGCGGTGAAGTCCGCGGACGGGGTCGGGGCGGCGGTGGTCGGCTGCGAGTGCACGTTGGGGGCCGGGGCGCCGCCACCGTACGGCGGCTGCGGGGCCGGGGCGCCGCTGTAGGCCGGGTCGACCGACTGGGCGCCGCCCGGGTAGCCGTAGCCGGCCTGCGGCGGGGTCATGCCGTAGGGCTGCTGCGGGGCGCCGACGCCGTACGGCTGCGGCTGGCGCGGGGCGCCGGCCAGCGGGGCCTTCAGCGCGGGCAGCCGGCTGTTGAGCACCGCGGCCACGGCGATCACGATGCCGAAGATGAGGGTCAGCCAGGCGCCGACCTTCTTGTCGACGCTGTCCTGGTTGTTGAAGAGCGTCGACCACACCGCGGTCCAGCCGACGAACAGCGACAGCGCGATCGTCCACTGGTCCAGGGTCAGACCCAGCAGCTGCCGGCCCGCGAGCTGCCCCGACCGGGCGAGGAGCAGAGCGGCGGCGGCGATCACCGCGGCCAGCGTCACCGACGGCAGGATCGGGAAGGTGGCCGAGTGCCACAGGTTCTGCGAGCTGTGGGAGACGCCACCGGCCATGGAGTAGCCGCTGGGGTAGCTGTAGAACGGCAGGAAGGAGGCGATCAGCAGCAGCGCCGCTGAGCCGATCACCAGGCCGTCTCCTCGGGTCAGGGAGCGGATGTTCACGTCGGGTCCTGTCCTTTGCGATGCGAGATGCGGGAAACGGTTCGTCGGGGCGGGAAACGGTGCCCCATCGTACGGGTGTGATCTTTGGCCGGGTGTCAGGTATGGGTCTTGGTGCACGATCCATACCGGACTGCTACAGCCCTGTCACCTCTTCCCGTCGGCAGGCCCAGCGGGGGACCCCTCGAGAAAGGCGGTGAGGCCGTCGGCGATCCCCTGGGCGGCGCGCTGCCGCCAGGCGGGGCTCGTCAACGACGCGGCGTCCTGCTTGTCACGCATGTTGCCGCACTCGATGAACACCTTCGGCACGGTGGAGAGGTTGAGCCCGCCGAGGTCGTCGCGCACCATCAACCCCTTGCCGCCGCCGAGGTAGTTGGCGAAGGGCTCCCCGGTCGCCGCCTTGAAGTGCGCGCGCAGCGTGGTGGCCAGCCGCAGCGACGGCGCGGCGATCGCACGCGTGTCGGCGGTGCCCGCGTGCAGCGACTTGGGCGCGATCACATGGAAGCCGTGCGCGCCGGCGGGCGCGCCGTCCGCGTGGATGGACAGCGCGGCGTCGGCGTGCGCGGCGTTGCCGATCCGGGCCCGCTCGTCGACGCAGGGTCCGTACGGGCGGTCGCCGTTCTGGGTCAGGAGGACCTTCGCGCCGCGCGCGGCCAGGATCGTCCGCACCCGCCGGGAGACGTCCAGGGTGTAGGACGCCTCCGGGTAGCCGGCGTTGGTCTCGGTGCCCGTGGTGTCGCATTCCTTGCGGTTCGTCCCGATGTTCACCAGCCGGTTGATCTCTTTGGTGTGCTGGTAGTTGGTCGGGTTGTGCCCGGGGTCGAGCACGACGACCCTCCCGGCCAGGGGAAGCGTTTCAGCAGACGGCGTCGCCGGGGAGGGAGCGGAGGCTGTGCTGCCGGGCGCGGCCGTGCCGGCGCCGGCGTTCTTCCCGTCGGCGGCTCGCGCGCTGCCGGTGCTGTGCGTGCCGCCGGAACCGGAGCCCGAGCCCGCCGCTGATCCGCAGCCGCTCAGAAGCACCGCCGCCGCCACCACGGCCGCTGCGACGATTCCGCCGCCACGACCGCCCCCGTGTGACCCGTTGCTGAACACGCCCGCGACTCTATAGGTCCGAGCTGTCACCTTGCACCCTGCGTTACTATTTGCGGCCGTCCGCGACTCCGGCAGGCCCGTCGAGGCTCCCGCTCCCCCGCCGCAGCACCCGCAGCGTGCGGGTCACCGACACCTCGGTGAACGCCCCGGAGGCCAGCGCCCGCCGGTAGACGCGGTAGGGCGCCTGGCCGCCGTCGGCCGGATCGGGGAAGACGTCGTGGATCACCAGCAGGCCGCCCTCGGCGAGCAGCGGCGCCCAGCCCTCGTAGTCGCCGTTCGCGTGCTCGTCGGTGTGACCGCCGTCGATGAAGACCAGGCCGAGCGGCTGCCGCCACACCTTCGCGACCTGCGGCGAGCGACCGACCACCGCGATCACGTGGTCCTCCAGGCCGGCCGCGTACAGGGTGCGGCGGAAGTGCGGGAGGGTGTCCATCCGCCCGAGTACGGGGTCCACCAGCTCCGGGTCGTGGTACTCCCAGCCCGGCTGCTGCTCCTCGCTGCCGCGGTGGTGGTCGACGGTCACCACGACGGTGCCGGCCGCGGCGGCGGCCTCCGCGAGCAGGAGCGTGGAGCGGCCGCAGTACGTGCCGACCTCCAGCAGGGGCAGCCCGAGACCGGCCGCGGCCTCCTTCGCGGCGGCGTGCAGGGCCATGCCCTCGTCGAGCGGCATGAAGCCCTTGGCGGCCTCGAAGGCGGCGAGTACGTCCTTGTGCATGCCGCCAGCGTAGGCGCTCCGGCGCCCCGCGGCCGCTCCGCGCATCCGGCCGTGACCAGCAGTGACAGGTCAACTCGTATGGCCTGGAGGGAAGTTCGTGCCTACCCTGGCCGGGTACGTTCCGGCAGGTTCCGCAGGTTCACCAAGCCCGAGGAGTCTCATGTCCGCACCTGGTCAGGCCCATGACATCCTGTCGCCGGAGTTCGCCGAGGACCCCTACGCCAGCTACCGGGTGATGCGGCGGGAGACGCCGCTCGTCTGGCACGAGGCCATGCAGAGCTACATCGTGTCGCGCTACGAGGACGTCGAACGCGCCTTCAAGGACAGCACCTTCACCACCGACAACTACGGGTGGCAGATCGAGCCCGTGCACGGGCGGACCATCCTCCAGATGAGCGGCCGCGAGCACTCGGTGCGCCGCGCGCTGGTCGCGCCCGCCTTCCGCGGCCGGGAACTCCAGGAGAAGTTCCTGCCGGTGATCGAGCGCAACTCCCGCCGGCTCATCGACGGCTTCCGCGGGTCGGGCTCGGCCGAACTGGTCGGGCAGTACGCCACCCGCTTCCCGGTGAACGTGATCGCCGACATGCTCGGCCTGGACCAGGCCGACCACGACAAGTTCCACGGCTGGTACACCTCGGTGATCGCCTTCCTCGGCAACCTCGCCCAGGACCCGGAGGTCACCGCGGCCGGCGAGCGGACCCGGGTGGAGTTCGCCGCCTACCTGCTGCCGGTGATCCGGCACCGCAGGGAGCACCTCGGCGACGACCTGCTCTCCGCGCTGTGCCGCGCCGAGGTCGACAGCACCGCGATGGACGACGAGGACATCAAGGCGTTCTGCAGCCTGCTGCTGGCGGCCGGCGGCGAGACCACCGACAAGGCGATCGCGAGCGTCTTCGCCAACCTGCTGCGCCACCCGGACCAGTTGGCGGCGGTGCGGGAGGACCGCAGCCTGATCCCCCGCGCGTTCGCCGAGACGCTGCGCTACACGCCCCCGGTGCACATGATCATGCGGCAGGCCGCCGAGGACGTGCCGGTGGCAGGCGGCGTCATCCGCAAGGGCAGCACCGTCACCTGCCTGATCGGCTCGGCCAACCGCGACGAGCGGCGGTACGCCGACCCGGACACGTTCGACATCTTCCGGGCCGACCTGAACAGCACCAACGCGTTCTCGGCCGCCGCCGACCACCTGGCGTTCGCGCTGGGCCGGCACTTCTGCGTCGGCGCGCTGCTGGCGAAGACGGAAGTGGAGGTGGGGGTGGACCAGTTGCTCGACGCCATGCCGGGGGTCAGGCTCGCGCCGGGTGAAGTCCCGGTCGAGCGGGGCGTGTTCACCCGCGGCCCGGCGTCGGTCCGGGTGGAGTTCGACCCGGCGTGACCTCCGGCCGGCACCGGCGGCTCGTCCGGCATAGGCCGCTCGTCCGACATAGGCCGCTCAGCCGGCACCGGCCGCCCTGGCGACGTCAGCGGCTCAGCCGACATCAGCGGCTCGTCCGGCGTGCGCCGCTCAACCGACGTACGCCGAGGTGAAGTGGACGGGCAGCACGTCCAGGCCGCGCATCCAGATCGACGGCCGCCAGGCCAGCTCCTCCGGCCGCACCGACAACTCCACGTCGGGCAGCCGGTCGAGCAGCACCTCCACCGCGGTGCCGGCGATCGCCTCGGCCAACTCCGGTGCCGGGTAAGGGCAGCGGTGCTCGCCGTGGCTGAAGGAGACGTGCGCGCTGTTGCCGCCGGTGCCGGCGTGCCCGTCGGGGCGCACCTCGGGGTCGGTGTTGGCCGCGGCCAGCCCGAGCACCACGCAGTCGCCCTGCCGGATCTGCCGGCCGCCCAACTGCGTGTCCCGGGTGGCCCACCGGCCGATGAAGTTCTGCGTCGGGGTGTCCTCCCACAGCACCTCGTTGAGCGCCTGGCCGGCGCTGCCGCGGCCGCCGGACAGGGTGACGGCGAACCGGTCGTCGGTGAGCATCAGCCGCAGGGTGTTGCCGATCCAGTTCGCGGTCGGCTGCTGGGCGGCGGCGATCACCGAGATCAGGTCCTGGACGATCTCCATGTCCGCGAGCCCGGCCGGGTGGGCGAGCATCCGGGAGGTCACGTCCGGCCCCGGCACCACGCGCCTGCTGTCCAGCAGGGCCTGGACCCGCTGCTGGACCCGCAGGTAGGCCGCCACCGGGTCCTCGCCCTCGGCCGCGTCCAGCGACAGGGTCAGGTCGCGCACCATGTCGGCGGTCTGGGACTCGGGCAGCCCGCACATCCAGATCGCCGCCAGCAGCGGCAGCCGGTGGGCGTAGTCGGCCATCAGGTCCGCGCGGCCGCGGCCGGCGAAGACGTTGATCAGCCGGTCGGCGACCTCCTCGCAGTGGCGTTTCAGCTCGAACTGGTCCACCTCGGCGAGCGCGTCGCTGATCACCCCGGACCGCCGCCGGTGCTCGGCGCCCTCGGCGAAGAGCACGGACGGCTGGTAGCCCACGTAGGGCAGCAGCGGCCAGTCCGCCGGGATGGCCTCCCACTGGTTCCAGCGGCGCGAGTCGCGGGCGAACAGCTCGTCGTTGGTGGTGACGTAGTGCAGTTCGCGGTAGCCGAGCACCAGCCAGGCGGGCACGCCGCCGTCGAGCAGCACGGGCGCCACCGGGCCGTGCGCGCGGCGCAGTTGCAGGTAGAGCTGGGCCGGGGTCTGCTGGAACTCCAGGCCGCCCAGCGCCACCGCGCCGGGTCGGGCCGGGCAGTGCGCGGGCGGTGCGGACAGCACGGGACCCGCAGGGGCGTGGTCGGTCACAGGGCCATCTCCTGGGCACGGGACAGGGCGTAGAGGTGGTCGACGAGCGTGATCAGGACGGTCTTGCCGGACTCCCGGTCGCGCGCGTCGCAGTCGATCAGCGGGACGGCGTCGTCGAGGGTGAGGGCGTCCCGTATCTGGTCCAGGGTGTGCAGCGGCGGCCCGAAGTTGTTGCGGGCCACCACGAACGGCAGGCCGTGGTGCTCCAACCGGTCGATGGCGTACCAGGAGTCGGCGACCCGGCGCGGGTCCACCAGCACCACGGCGCCGAGCGTGCCGGAGAAGAGCCGGTCCCACAGGAACCAGAACCGCTCCTGGCCGGGGGCGCCGAACAGGTACAGCACCATCCGCTCGTTGAGGCTGATCCGGCCGAAGTCGAACGCGACCGTGGTGGTGACCTTGCCGTCCACACCGGTGGTCTCGTCGATGCCGACGCCGGCCTGGGTCATCGTCTCCTCGGTGTTCAGCGGGCGGATCTCGCTGACCGAGCGGACCATGGTGGTCTTCCCGACGCCGAACCCGCCCACGATGACGATCTTCAGTCCGTCGTCCGCGGTGTCGGCCAGCGGCGCACGCGCGAACGGTTCAGAGCCTGCGGAGTCCAACGAGCACCTCCTTCAGGAGTGCGGAGTCGGGCAGCTTGGCACCCGCCGACGTGCGGGGGTGGCGGGCGGTGACCTTGCCGGCGTCGAGGAGGTCGGCCAGCAGGATGCGCACCACGCTCACCGGCAGCCGCAGGTCGGCCGAGAGCTCCACGACCGCCGTCGGCGTGCGGCAGATCCGCAGGATGGCGACGTGCTCGGACTGCATGCCGGCCGACGGCTGCGACTCGCTGACGATGAGGGCGACCAGGTCCAGCCGCGCGTCGTCGGCACGGCTGCGGCCCCCGGTGACGGTGTAGAGCCGGTCCGGGTTCTCGCCTGCGACGGACCCGCGCGTCATACGGAGTCCTCACCGGGCCTTCGCGGCGGCGCGGTCAGGTAGTCGCCCAACTGCTCCACCAGCTCGCTGGTGTTGTGGCCGATCATCCCGGCGTCGGCGTCCTGCGCGGCCACCACGGCGAGGTGTGCGCCCTCGCCGGCCTCCACGATCACCAGCAGTCCGCCGTGGAACTCGGTCATCGACTGGCGCACGCCGCCACTGCCGTCCCCGAACTCCACGGACGCGCCGTGCGACAGGCTCTGGATGCCCGACGCGATGGCGGCGAGCTGGTCGGCCTGGTCGACGGTCAGGCTCGCGGAGCGGCTCATCTTGAGGCCGTCCCGGGAGAGCACGAGGGCGTACCGGCTACCGGGGGTGCGCTCCAGGAGGCTGTCCAGCAACCAGTCCAGGTTGCGATCGGTGGTCTGCATCGCGGTGGGGGCCGCCCGGCACTGCTCCGGGTCGCGGGCCCCTTCCTCCAATCTGTCGTCCTGACGGGGGTTCGGGCGTGGCTGCCACGTCTTTACGGCGAAGGGGCGTCGTCCTGCGGCGTGTCCCGCCGCGCGTCACGCGAGCCGGGTCGCGGCGCCTGCGGCCGTACGTCCTCGGGCGCGGCGGCGCGGCCACGGGCGGCCTGCTCGCGCTGGCGCTTGCCCGCAGCGACGAACGCGCCGAAGCGGGCGCCCATGTCGCCGGTGGCGGGCCGGGGTTCGGCCGACGGCGCCTGCGCGGGCATGGGGTGGTCGGCGTCGGCGAGGGTACGGCCGCGGACCCGCTTGGGCAGGACGAACAGGTCGTCGCCGGTGCCGTCGGCGGGGGGCGGGGCGTCGGGGGCGGGGTCGGGCGCGGACTCGGGCTCGGGGGCCGACGCGGGCCTCGACTCGTACGCGGGCGCGGGATCGTACGCGGGCGTGGGCGTGGGCGTGGGCGTGGGCGCGGGCGCGGGATCGTATGCGGGCGAGACCGTGGGTGCGGGCCTGGCCGTGGAACCGGTTGCCGTGGCGCCGGGCGGCGGGGCGGACCAGGCGCTCCCCTCGGCGGGCGCGGCCGGCGCGGGCACGGTCCGTGTGCCCCGGGCGGCCTGCCCTGCCTGCCGCATCGGCAGCCCGCCGGGCCCGATCACGGGTTCGCCGGACGCGGCAGGACCGCTCCCGGCGGGCGCGCCCGTCCGCGGCTCGCCCGACTGCCGGGACGCCGCGGACCCCTCCGGGTCCTCCCGCGGCCGCGTGATCAGGTGCTGCGGGATGAGCAGCAGCACGCCGGTGCCGCCCCGCGAGGAGGGCCGGAAGTTGACGGTCAGCCCGTACTTCCCGGCCACACCGCCGACCACCGCGAGGCCGAGCCGGGTGCCGGACAGGGTGCCGAGCCGCAGCGGGTCGTGCGAGACGGCGTGCTGCGCGCGGCGCAGCGCCGGCGGGCTCATCACCAGGCCCGCGTCCTCGACGGTGATCACGACGCCGGTGGTCAGTTCCTCGACGTAGATGTGCACGGTCTCGGTCGGGGGCGAGAACCGGGTGGCGTTGTCGACGAGTTCGGCGAGCGCGTGCATGACGCCCTCGGCCGCGTGGCCGACGACCGCGGCCTTGCTCGTCGAGTGCAGCCGGACCCGCTGGTAGGCGCTGATCCGGCCGATCGCGCCGCGCAGGATGCTCTCCATCACGATCGGCTTCGTCCAGCGCCGCCCGGACCGGCCGCCGGTGAGCACCGCGATGCTGTCGGCCAGCCGTCCGGTCTGGGCGGTGGCGTGGTCCAGCTTGAGCAGATCACCGAGAACCTCCTGGTCGTAACGGTTCTCCATCTCGCGCAGGTCGGCCATCATCGTCGTGGTCAGCGCCTGGACCCGGCTCGCGGCGTTGGCGCACGCCGCGAGGGTGGCCGCGCGCAGCCGTGAGCCGTTGGCGAGTTCGCCGGTGAAGACCTCCAGGACCCGGCGGTGCCGCGGGTCGGCGAGTGCGGGCGCGCCGGCCAGCGCGGTGCCCGCGGAGGCGCCCGCGCCGAGCCGGCCGACCATCTCCGGGATCGCCTGCTCCACCAACACGGCCGCGTCGGCGCCCAGTTCCTCCAGGCGGCTCCGCAGCCGCTCCGACTCCGCCCGTGCCGCGATCAGTTCGGCGCCCACCGCGTCCGCCTCGGCGGCCATCTGCGCCACCCGCCGCTGGTGCCCGTCGATGTACGCGTCCGACTGGGCGATCCGGCGGCGCAGTTCGGCGGTCCTGCTGTCGGCGTCGGCGAGCCGGGCGGCCGCGGCCCGGCCGCGGTGCGTCATGCTCCCGGCCCACGTGACGGCCGCCACCAGCAGCACGCCGTAGCCGATCGCGACCGCCTGCACCCAGGTCCGCGCGTCCCGCGGGCCGCCCAGGGCGAGTCCGGCACAGGCCAGCCCGCAGACCACCACCGCCCCGAGGGCGAGGGCCGGGGTTCCGGGGAGCGAGCGCGTGCCGGCCGGCCGGCCGGCGGGTGAACGATCTGACATCTATCGGTCCTCGTGATCGGTTGGAGGCACGGCGAGGAGCCAGGGAAGCGGAATGCGCGGTGCGGACCGGTAAGCGGGCCGGTAATCCACCGACACCGCGACCGGCCGAGGCGATCTGCGTACCGCCCGCGGGTTTTCGGGGGCGATATCAGTGGTCGGAGCGGGAAATCGGTGACGACGCCCACCCGTCGAAGCCCGTATTCGCATGAGGGTTCCCGGACGATCCATGCCATTGCTGATCCGTGGTCGACCCCGCGCCGGGCGCACCTTAACTTCGGCGTGGGCCAGCGTACATGATGGTCCGCCGGCCTCCGGTGACTGCCACTCCGGCCCGGAAGTCGCTCGTTCGGGCGACGTTTTCGGTGAAGCAGCTCCGGATATCAGCGGGGTGCGATAGAGCCGCGCGGGGTGATGGCTCCGATCGGATCTTGTGCCTTCCGGATTATCGCGGAGTGGTGATTATCGCGACCGGGCGGATTTCCGGGGCGGGAATTCCCGCGGCGGCCTTTGGGGGGTGGGGTGTTGGGGGCGACGGCGGGCGGATGCCGGAGGCGACGGCGACGGCGGAGGTCCGCCTCGGGGCCGACCGGGGGCGTAGGTCCCGGGTAGGTCGAAATCCCGATGCCCGGCGGCGGGTCAACCGAGAGGATGGTCGTATGAGCGAACTCCTGGGGCGGCGCGCGCCCGCCTCCCGCACCCGCCGTACCGCGCCTCCCGCATGGGCGGTGCTCGCGGCGGTCTGCGCGGGCCAGTTCCTGGTCGTGCTCGACGTCTCGGTGGTCAACGTGGCCCTGCCGTCGATGCGTACGGCGCTGCGCCTCAGCGACAGCGGCCAGCAGTGGGTGGTGAACGCGTACGCCCTGACCTTCGCCGGTTTCCTGCTGCTGGGCGGCCGGGCCGCCGACCTCTTCGGCCGCAAGCGCACCTTCCTGGTCGGGCTGGGCCTGTTCACCGCGGCGAGCCTGGCCGGCGGCCTCGCGCAGGACAGCTGGATGCTGATCAGCGCCCGCGCGGTGCAGGGCCTCGGCGCGGCGGTGCTCGCCCCGACCACGCTGTCCATCCTCACCACGTCCTTCCCCGAGGGTTCCGAGCGCACCCGGGCGATCGGCACGTGGACGGCGGTCGGCGCCGGCGGCGGGGCGGCCGGCGGCCTGGTCGGCGGGCTGCTCACCGACTACCTGTCCTGGCGCTGGGTGCTGCTGGTCAACGTGCCGGTGGGTGCGCTGGTGCTGGTGGGCGCCGCGCTGTGCCTGACCGAGAGCCGCGCCGACCGGGCCCGCCGGCTCGACATCCCGGGCGCGGTCCTGGTCACCGCGGGCGTGGCCGGGCTGGCGTACGGCATCGCGCAGAGCGAGTCGCACGGCTGGACCTCGACGCGCTCGCTGCTGCCGCTGATCGCCGGCGCCGTGCTGCTCGCGGCGTTCACGCTGGTCGAGGCGCGTACGGCGGCGCCGCTCATGCCGCTGCGGCTGTTCCGGGTGCGGTCGGTGTCCGCGGCGAACACCGTGCTGCTCGGGTGCGGCGCGGCGACCTTCGGGACCTGGTACTTCCTCTCCCTCTACATGCAGAACGTGCTGCACTACAGCCCGGTACGGGCCGGGGTGTCCTTCCTCCCGCACACCGTCGCCATCATCATCGGCTCCAAGCTCGCGCCTCGTCTGATGGGACGGGTCGACGCGCGACTGGTCGGCGCGGCCGGCGGCGCGCTCTCGGCGGTCGGTCTGGCCTGGCAGAGCACGCTCACCGTGCACGGCGGCTTCGCCGGGACCATCCTCGGGCCGGGCGTGGTCACGATGTTCGGGGCGGGGCTGCTGATGACGCCGATCGCCGCGGCGGCCACCTCCGGGGTCGCCATGAGCGAACAGGGCATCGTCTCCGGCCTGCTCAACACCTCGCGGCAACTCGGCGGCGCGCTCGGGCTCACCATCCTCGCGACGGCCGCCGCCGACCGCGCGTCCACCCGCGGCGAGCACGGAGCGGACGCCGCGCACGCGCTCACCGCGGGGTACGGTCTCGCGTTCCTCATCGCCGCGGGGTTCCTCGCGGTCGGCACGGCCCTGATCGCCCTCCTCCCCAACCCGACCCCCAAACCGGCGTAGCTCCTGCGGAGTGCCCAGCCGCCCCGGGGTGCCCCCACGGCCCACGTTCCCCCACCCCCGCGGACGCGGTCACCCCCACGGAACACGTTCCCCACCCCCGCCGACGCGGTCACCCCCACGGAACACGTTCACCATCAGGGGCGCGGGGAACTGCGCGCGCAACCCACCACCGGCCGGTGGTCCGGCAAACCCGCCGCAGGGGCAGGGCCAGCGGGCCCAGCACACCACCGATACGGCTGGCCGCGCAGTTCCCCGCGCCCCCAGGGGCACCCACCCCCGCCAGCGCGGGCACCTTCACGGAAGACGATCACCCCCAGGGGCGCGGGGAACTGCGCGCGCAACCCACCACCAGCCGGTGGTCCGGCAAACCCGCCGCGGGGGCAGGGCCGGCGGGCCCAGCGCACCACCGCTGTGGGTGCGATGCCCACCCCCGCCGACGCGGGCACCCTCACGGAAGACGATCACCCCAGGGGCGCGGGGAACTGCGCGCGCAACCGGCCACCAGCCGGTGGTCCGGCAAACCCGCCGCGGGGGCAGGGCCGGCGGGCCCAGCACACCACCGCTGTGGGTGCGATGCCCACCCCCGCCGACGCGGGCACCCCCACGGAAGACGATCACCCCCAGGGGCGCGGGGAACTGCGCGCGCAACCGGCCACCGGCCGGTGGTCCGGCAAACCCGCCGCGGGGGCAGGGCCGGCGGGCCCAGCGCGCCACCGATACGGCTGGCCGCGCAGTTCCCCGCGCCCCTGGAAGGAACCGCCGCCCGCGAAGGGCCCCCGCTCCGGGGAGGGCGAGGGGCGCCGCCCGGGGAGGGGCTAGCTAGAGCCAACCGTTCTGCCGAGCGCAGCGCACCGCTTCGATGCGGTTGCGGGTCCCCGTCTTGCCGATGGCCGCGGAGAGGTAATTCCGCACGGTGGACTCGGAGAGGAAGACGCGCTGGGCGATGTCCGCGACGGTCGCACCGTCAGCCGCGGCGTTGAGCACGTCCTGCTCGCGGGGGGTCAGCGGGCTGGGCCCCGCGCTGAGCGCGGCCGCCGCCAGCGCGGGGTCGATCACCCGCTCCCCGCGCAGCACCTTGCGGATCGCGTCGGCGAGCTGCTCGACCGGCCCGTCCTTCACGAGGAACCCGGCCGCACCCGCCTCCATCGCCCGCCGCAGGTAACCGGGGCGGCCGAACGTCGTGAGGATCAGCACCCGGCACGACGGCAGCTTCTCCCGCAACTCCGCGGCCGCGTCCAGCCCGCTGCGCCCGGGCAACTCGATGTCCAGCAGCGCGATGTCCGGCCGCGCGTCCAGCGCCTCGGCCACGATCCGGTCCCCCGCCTCCACCTGCGCGACGACCTCGATGTCGTCCTCCAGGTTCAGCAGCAGCGCCAGCGCCCCCCGCATCATCCCCTGGTCCTCGGCGAGAAGCACGCGTACGGGCTGCTCCCCCCGCTCCCCCCGCCCACCGCTCGCTTCACTCATCCGCCCAGCCTAGGGCGTGGCCGCCCGGAGGGGTTCAGCAGCAGGGGGACGGGAGGGTGGTCGGGAGGTCGTCGGTGGAGAACACGGCAGCGGTCGCGGTGTCGCCGCAGAGCGCGGCGACGGCGAGGAGGAGGGCCGCGGCGGTCCAGGTGGTGCGTTCGGCGGGCCAGACCGCGCGGTCGGCGAAGACGTAGCCGGTCCAGTAGAGGCCGTCGTCGGCGCGCAGGTGCTGGATGTCCGCGAGGACCCCGATCGCACGGTCGGACTGGCCGATCGCCCAGAGCGCGAGGGCCAGTTCGGCGGACTCGCCACCGGTGACCCACGGGTTGGGGTCGACGCAGCGGACACCGAGCCCGGGCACCACGAACCGGGACCAGCCGGCGTCGATACGGTCGAGGGCCGCGGGCCCGCGCAGGGTGCCGGTGAGGACCGGGTAGTACCAGTCCATGGAGTAGCGGGACTTGTCGAGGAACCGCTCGGGGTGCCGGCGCACCGCGTGGCCGAGCGTGCCGGCCGACAACTCCCAGTCCGGCTGCGGCTCTTCGCGGTGCTCGGCGATGGCCAGGGCGCAGCGCAGCGCCTGGTGGATCGAGGAACTCCCGGTGAGCAGCGCGTCGTTCACGGCGGTGCCGTCGGGGTCGCGCTTCCAGCCGATCTGGCCGCCGGGCCGCTGGAGCGCGAGGACGTACTCGACGGCCGCGTGCACGGTCGGCCAGATCCGGTCGATGAACGCGTCGTCGCCGGTGGCGAGGTAGTGGTGCCAGGCGCCGACGGCCACGTAGGCGCAGAAGTTGGACTCGCGGCCGAGGTCGGTGGGGTGGTCGGCGCTGCCGTCGTGGTAGGCGGCGTACCAGGAGCCGTCGGGGTTCTGGTGCCGGGCCAGCCAGTCGTAAGCGGCCTCCGCGCGGTCGTGTTCGCCGGCCGCGTCCAGGGCCATCGCCACCTCGGTGTGGTCCCACGGGTCGAGGTGGTGGCCGCGGAACCACGGGATCGCCCCGTCCGCACGCTGCGCCGCGGCCATGGCGGCGACGGTCTGCTCGGCCTGCTCGGCGGTGAGGACCCCGGGCAGCACCAGGCGGTCGGTGCGGCGGCCCTGCCCCCCGAGGCTGGGCGAGGTCACTTGGCGCGGTCCGCGGCGAACCCGACCGCCTCGCCCGCGAGTTCGGCGGACCCACCGGACCCACCGGACCCACCGGACTCCCCGGACTCGCCGGACCCAGCGGACGCGTCTGACGCACCGGCCGCGCCCGACCGCGCCGGGCGCACCGCCTGCTCGGGCAGCCGCGGCTTCGTCGCGTAGGCCACGAAACTCTTGCCGACCACCGGGTTGAGCACCTGGTCCGCGAGCCGGGTGGCCAGCGGCTTCTTCATGATGTCCCACACCAGCAGCTTGTGGTACAGCTTCACCGGCAACGCCTGGTCGTTGTCCACGCCGACCGCGCACTTGATCCACCAGTACGGCGCGTGCAGCCCGTGCGCGTGATGGGTGCCGTACGGTTTCAGGCCCGCCTCCCGCATCCGGTCGAGGAGTTGGTCGCCCTTGTAGATGCGGATGTGGCCGCCCTCGACCTCGTGGTAGGCGTCGGACAGCGCCCAGCAGATCTTCTCCGGGCCGTAGCGCGGCACCGTGACGGCGATCCGGCCGCCGGGCCGCAGCACCCGGACCATCTCGGCGAGCACGCCCTTGTCGTCGGGGATGTGCTCCATCACCTCGGAGATGATCACGACGTCGAAGCTCTCGTCGGGGAACGGGAGTTGGAGCGCGTCGCCCTCCATCGCCAGCGCCGACGCGCCCGCCGGGGCCTCCCCGGCCTCCCGCATCGCCGCGAACCACTTGGCGACCTCGCGGATCTCCTCGCCGTTGCGGTCCAGCGCGACGACCTGCGCGCCGCGCCGGTAGCACTCGAAGGCGTGCCGCCCGGCCCCGCACCCGAGGTCGAGGACGCGGTCGCCCGCGGCGAGCGGGAAACGGGTGAAGTCGACGGTCAGCATCAGCGATTGCTCCCCACGGGGTTTCCCGGATGTGCGGTCTTGGGGTGGCCGTCCCCCGGTGCCTGGTCGGCTCCGGCGGGTCCGGCAGGTGTGACGGCTTCAGGTTCTTCGGGGGCGTCGGGGTGTCCGGTGCCCGCGCCACCGCCGTGTCCGCCGGCACCCGCGGCCGTCAGGCCCGTACCGGCGCCGGCCGTACCCGGCGCGCGTACCCGTACCGGCCCGGGATGCGCCGCGATCGCCGCGCGGTACAGCTCGGCGGTGGCCTCGGCCGCCCGCGTCCAGGTGAACCGGGCGAGCACCCGCGCCCGCCCCGCCGCGCCGAGCCGCGCCCGCAACTCCGCGTCGCCCAGCAGCCGTTCGAGCGCGACGGCGAGCGCGCCCGGGTCGCCGGGCGGCACCGCGAGGCAGGTCTCGTTGTCCGGTCCGGCCACCTCCGGTATCGCGCCGCCGGTGGTGGCCACCAGCGGCGTGCCCGTGGCCATCGCTTCGGCGGCCGGCAGCGAGAAGCCCTCGTACAGCGACGGCACGCAGGCGACCTCGGCGCCGCGGATCAGGTCGACCAGCTCGGCGTCGCTGATCCCCTTCACGAACTCGACCGCGTCGGCGAGCCCGAAGTCGGCGATCGCGCGGACCACCGGCCCCCGTTCGGGCCGTTTGCCGACCACCACGAGATGCGCCTCGGGCCGCTGGGTGCGGACCTTCGCCAGCGCCTCGACGAGGAAGACCAGGCCCTTGAGCGGCACGTCCGCGCTGGAGGTGGTGACGATCCGCCCGGGCACCTCGGGCACCGACGGGTCGGGGGCGAACAGCCGGGCGTCCGCGCCGATCGGCACGGTGTGCACCCGGTCGGGCCGCACCCCGAGGTCGGCGACGATCTCCTGGCGCGAGGAGCCGGAGACGGTCAGCACGGACGGCAGCCGCCGGGCCACCCGCTTCTGCATGCGGGTGAAGCCGTACCAGCGGCGTACCGACAGCCGCTTGCGGCGGTCGGCCGCGGCCGCCAACTCCAGGCGGCGGTCGACGGTGATGGGGTGGTGGATGGTGGTGACCAGCGGCAGGCCGAGGCCGAGCAGGCCGTACCCGAGCGTCTGGTTGTCGTGCACCACGTCGAAGTCGGCCCGGCGGGCGGCGAGATGGCGCCGTGCCCGCAGGCTGAACGTCAGCGGCTCCGGGAATCCGCCGGTCCACATCGTGCCGACCTCCAGCGCGTCGACCCAGTCGCGGTACTCCGCCAGGCGCGGGGTGCGGAACGGATCGGGCTGCCGGTACAGGTCCAGGCTGGGCAGCTCGGTGAGGGTGACGCCCTCGCCGAGCGCGTCCAGTACGGGATAGGGCTGCGCGCCGATCACCTCGACGCGGTGGCCGAGCGCGGCCAGTTCGCGGGACAGGTGCCGGACGTACACACCCTGGCCGCCGCAGAACGGATTGCCCTTGTAGCTCAGCAGCGCGATCCGCAGTGGCCCGGACTGAGAGGTCACTCCGGCTCCCTTCTCGCTGCGATTGGGCCGGAGCGTAACCGGTCGCGCTAATCTAGAACAAGTTTCAGACTGGATCGTACAGGGGGCTGGTTCGGCCCCTCGCACCCGGCTGCCATCATGCACACACCATGAGCCGGGGCGCGCGGCACGCGAACCGGCTCCCGCCCGGACCCGCGCCGGCAGGCCGACGGCACCCCCGCAGGCACCACCCCGAGGTACGGCACAGGTACGACACCGGCACGGCAGAGGACAGTACGGATGAGCGCACACCCCAGACCACCGGCCTCGGCTCTGACCGCGCGGCAGGAGGCCCGGCGCAACCGCATCCTCGCCGCCAGCACCGAGCTGGCCTGCGGCGGCGGCTTCGACGCGGTGCAGATGCGGGAGGTCGCCGAGCTGTCCGAGGTCGCCCTGGGCACCCTCTACCGCTACTTCCCGTCCAAGATCCACCTGTTGGTGGCGGTCATGGAGGACCAGCTCGGCCAGTTGCAGACGGCGCTGCGCACCCGCCCGCCGTCCGCGTCCGCTCCGGGCGACCGCGTCGCCGACACCCTGCTGCGGGCCTTCCGCGCGCTCCAGCGCGAGCCGCTGATCGCCGACGCGATGTTCCGGGCGATGATCTTCGCCGACCGCTCGGTACGCGCCCAGGTCGACACGGTGTCCCGGCTGACCACCTCGATCATCGTGGAGGCGATGGGCCGACCGGGGACGCCGCAGCAGGGCGGGGACGGCACCGGGGAACCCGGCACGGGCGGGGCGCACCCGGCGTCCGGACTCCCGGCCGGACTTCCGGCCGGGCTTCCGGCCGAACTCCCGGCCGAGCTGCTCTCGGCCGTCCGGGTGATCGAGCACACCTGGCACGCGGCCCTGGTCGGCTGGATCTCGGGCCGTGCCTCGGTCGCCGAGGTGACGGAGGACATCCGCACGGCCTGCGGCCTCCTCGACATGGCGGCGACGCCGAACTGACGGCACCGCGGCGACCCGGATCGACCGCGCGGCGGCTTCCCGCACGGTCGGCACGGCGGCGCCCCCGGGGCGGACGGCGGGCGGGCGCCAACACCTCCGGGCCCCCGCTCCGGGCCACCGCTCCACGCCCCCGCGCGCACCACTACCACGTCGCTACGTTCGGTATCAGCTCGACTACGGTGAATTACTCCGATGGGAGGGCGCGCGTCCGCGCACCGCGCGCTCCTGGCGCCTCCCACCACTCCATCTCTGCACCCGGCAGGAGGTGAAGTTCACCCGCACGGGGTGATCCGCCGGGTATGAATGGGTTCGCGTTCGTCCCGGGGGTCGCGGACATCACCCGCAGGGGGATCGAGGGCGGCGCACCGAAGCGACCACGCGAGGGGAATGCCCGGTGATACGTGTACTGGTGGCCCATGACACCTGCCTGCTGCGCTCCGCACTGGCGGCTCTGCTGGGCCGGGAGGCGGACTTCGAGGTGACGGACACGGCCTGGCCGCGCCTGGCCGAGTCCGCGCGGGACTTACGGCCGGACGTCTGCGTGGTCGACGCGGACTGTACGGGGTGGCGGCGGCACATCGGCGGAGCGGGCGGGCCGCTCAGCGGCGCGCTCGGCAGACCGGGCCGCGCCACCGCGGGCGCGAGCGCCGTCCACGGCAGGGGCGGTGCGCGAGGCGCGGGCTTCGGCACGGGCGCCGGAACGGGGGCGGGCCTCGGGTCCAGGTCCGGCGGCGGCTCGGGGGTGGGCGGCGTCGGCGGGTCGGGGGCGCGGGGAGGAGGCCGACCGGTGAACGGCGGTAGTGCGGGGGTCGGTTCGGGGAACAGCGGCGCCGGGGGCACCAGTAGCGGGGGTAGCGGCCTGTCCGGCCCGGTCCACCCCACCACGCACGGCACGGCCACCGTCGGCCCCGGCAGCGGGCTCGCCCGCGCCCGGTGCGCGCTGGTCGTGCTCACCGGGGCGGGAAAGCCGGGCGACCTGCGCCGGGCCCATGAGGCACACGCCCTGGGCTTCGTGAACAAGGACCGGTCGGCCGACCGGCTGCCCACCGCCGTCCGCCAGGCCGCCCAGGGGAAACGGTTCGTCGACGAGTCGCTCGCGGTGGAGTTCCTGCACGCGGCCGAGATGCCGTTGACCCGGCGGGAGTTGAGCGTGCTGTCACTGAGCGCCGAGGGCGCCCCGGTCACCGAGATCGCGCACCGGCTGCACCTGTCCGACGGCACCGTGCGCAACTACCTCGCCGCGATCACCCGGAAGACGGGGGCCCGCAACCGGGTGGACGCGATCCGCATCTCGCAGGTCGCCGGCTGGGTGTGAGGAGGCCGCGGCGGCCGCGTCCTGGGGATCGGCCGCCGCGGCGGCGTCGGACTCGACGTCAACGCCACGTTCGGGCTCGGCGTCGGCGTCGGCTTCGGCTTCGGTGTTGGCTTCGGCTTCGGCTTCGGACCAGCCGCCCACCAGGTCCCGGTAGAGCGCCGAGCGGGCCGGCAGGTCCTCGTGCGTACCGCACACCGCGTGCGTGCCGTCCAGCACGAGCACCCGGCCGGCCCGCCGGGCCGAACTGATCCGGTGCGCGATCACCACCAGGGTCCCGCCCGGCCGCCGGGCGAACGCCTCCTCGGCGACGGCCTCGGCGGCCGGGTCGAGATGGCAGGTCGCCTCGTCCAGCACCACAAGTCCCGCCGGGGACAGATACGTTCGGGCCAGCGCGATCAACTGCCGCTCGCCCGAGGACAGCCGGGCCGGGTCGAGCTCGGCGTCCAGCCCGCCCAGCGCGGCCACCAGCGGCCCGGCCCCCACCACGTCCGCGGCGGCGAGCAGTTCACCGTCCCCGGGCTCCCCCGGGGCATCCGGCTCCGCGGGGTCCCCCGACTCCCCCGGCCCGGGCCGCAGGTACGCCAGGTTCTCCCGCACCGTCCCGGTCAGGACGTACGCCTCCTGCGGCACGAGCGCGGGGCGGCCCGCGGTCCGCACGTCGCCGCGGTCGGGGCGCAGCAGGCCCGCCGCGAGGGCGGCCAGGGTGGACTTGCCGATGCCGCTCGGGCCGACCACGGCGAGGTGTTCGCCCGCCGCGACCGTCAACTCCAGTTCGTGCAGGACCGGTTCCGCGCCGGGCCCGTAGCCGAAGGTCACCTCGCGCAGGTGCAGCACGCAGCCGGGTGCGTCGGGGCGCTCCACCACCGGGTCCGTGGCGGGAAGCGGGTCCGCGTCGCCGCCGATCCGCCGCAGGACGACGCCGAGCCGGGTGCCTGCCGCGCCCAGCGTGTGCACGAGGTTCTGGAGGGCCGGTTGCAGGGACTGGGTGAGGTAGGTGAGCGCGCCCAGCAGGTCGCCCGGGGTGAGCCGGTGGGTGCGGATCAGCCAGGGCGCGGCCACCAGCATGAGCAGCACGGGAAGTTGACCGCCGACGGCGAGTGCGGCGGCGCGCAGCACTCCCCAGCGGGCGAGCGCCCGGGCGGTGTCCAGCGCGGTCGCCGTGCGGGCGTCGGCGCGGGCGGACATCAGCGGTTCCGCGCCGCACGCGGTGATGTCGCGCAGGCCGCCGGCGAGGGCGCCGCACTCCTCGGCGAGCGCCTCGTCGGCGGCGAGGTAGGCGTGCTGCCGTCGGGCCAGCGGGCGCAGGCCCGCCGCGAACAGCGCGACCCCGACGGCCAGCGGCGGCAGCACGATCAGCAGCAGCACGGGGGCGAGCGCGCACATCCCGGCGAGCGCGCCGGCCGCGGTGAAGGCGAACGAGCGCAGCACCAGGACCAGGCCGCCGAACGTGTCCCTGGCGATCTCCACCTGGTGGGTCAGCCGGGAGACCACGGCGCCGTCTCCGGCGCCGCGCCCGCGCACCGCGGCCCGCAGCCCGCCGCGCACCACCCGCGTGACGAGGGTGTCCCGCAGCGGCTCGACCAGTCCGGCCAGCCCGCGGAAGACCCGCGCGGTGCCGTACGCGCCGATCGGCACCGCGACCGCCGCCAGCGCGAGCCACCACAACCCGGCCGCGTCACGCCCACGCAGGAACCCGTCATCAAGCGCCTTCGCGACGGCGTAACCCACCACGAACGTCTGCACCGACTCCACCACCGACCAACCGGCCAGCACCCCCAGCCCCCACGCCCGCCGCCGCAGATACCCACGCATCCGCACCACCCCGTCCCCGCTCACAACTCCCCCTCCCCGCCAACCGCCACGGCGGCAACCGACCCACCCGGGTCGTCGGACGGCGTCGCGAACAGGGCGCGGTAGGCCGGGTCCTGCCAGAGGGTGCGGTGGGGGGCGAGGGCGCGCAGCCGGCCGGAGTCGAGCCAGGCGACGAGATCGGCGCGGGCGGCGGTGGCGGCGCGGTGGGTGGTGAGCAGGCGGGTGCGGCCGAGCGGGTCGTGCAGCAGCGAGTGGGCGACGTGGAGTTCGGTGACGGTGTCGAGGCTCGACGTGGCGTCGTCGAGCACGAGGAGCCGGCCGCCGTGCGCGAACGCCCGTGCCAGGCCCAGGCGTTGGACCTCGCCGCCGGACAGGGGGGCGGCGGCGCGCGGGGTGGCGTAACCGTCGGGCAGCCGCCGCAGGAAGCCGTCGGCGCCGGCCGCGCGGGCAGCGCCGGTGACCGTCTCGGTCGTCAACTCCCCTGGCCCGAAGGCGATCGCGTCGGCGAGGGTGTCGCCGAGCAGGACCGGCCGCTCGAAGGCGTAGCCGACGGCGTCGCGCAGTTCGAGCCGGCTGAGGGTGGACAGCGGGCGGCCGTCGAGCAGGACGATGCCCTCGTCGGGGTCGGTGAGCCGTCCGGCGAGTGCGGCCAGCACGGACTTGCCCGCGCCGGACGGCCCGACGACGGCGACGCAACTGCCGCCGGGCACGGTGAGGTCGAGCCGGTCCAGGACGGTCTCGCCGCCGCGGGTGACGGTGACGCCCCGCACTTCGAGCGTGCCGGAGCCGTCCTGCGGCAGCCGGGACGTGCCGTGGGCGGGCGCGGGCACCGCGAGCACGCCGGCGATCCGGCGGGCGGCGGCCCGGCCGCGGACGAGAGCGCCCAACTGCCCGACCACCGAGCCGATTCCGGTGGCGAGCAGCGCGTAGCGGGATGCGGCGAGCAGCCCTCCGACGGTCAACGCGCCCTGGGCCAGCCGCAGTCCGCCGACCGCGAGGACGAGGATCTGTAGCAGCGGTACGAGGACGGCCGCCTGCGCGGTGGCCCGGCCCTGGACCCGCCACATCCGGTGTCCCTGGGCGCTGAGTTCGGGCAGCGGCCGCAGCACCCGGGCGGCCTCGCGCTCCTCGGTGCGGGCGGCGGCGATGGTGCGGGCGCCGCCGATCGCCTCGACCAGGCGGGCGGCGATCCGGCCCTGGGCGTCCTGGTAGCGGGCGACGCTGTCGGAGGAGGCACGGGCGAAGCGGTGGACGAGCAGCGCCATGGGCGGGGCGCCGAGCAGGAAGGCCGCGGCCAGCCACGGGTCGGTCAGGAAGAGGGCGACGATGCCGCCGAGCGGGGTGCCGATGGCGGCGGGCAACGTCGCGACGGCGGCCGGCACGCCGCCCGCGTCGGCCGCGTTGCCGACCAGCCGGGTCACCAGGTCGCCGCCTCCGGTCACCCGGGCGGCCAGCACGTGGCGTACCGCCCGGCGCCGTACCGCCGCGGTGACCCGGGCACCGGAGACGGCCGCGAGCACGTCGCTCGCGGCGCCGACCAGCACCTGACCGGCGACGACCGCGGCGCACCCCCAGACCCAGCGCCCGCCGCCCCGCCCGCGCAGCACCTGGTCCACGGCGTGCCCGAGCGCGGTGGGCAGCAGCAGGCCGAGCCCGACGGACAGCCCGGCGAGCACCGCGACCGCGCAGACGGCGGCCCGGCTGCCGCGGGTCGCGGGCCGCACCACGCGGGGCGGCGGCGTCGCGTCAGGGTCGGCCATGCGTTCCTCCTCCGGCGGGCGGCGGCGTGCGGGTGAGCGGGGGCCGAGGCGGGGCCGAAGACGGGTGCCAAGGCGAAGGCTGGGACGGGCGCGGGGGCGGGCATGCCGGGGCCCCGCCCCCAGGTGCGGGGGGCGGGGCTTGGTCACCGGTCGAACCGCCGTGACGTCACAGGCAGATGAGGAAGCTCACCGTGCTGACGCAGCTCAGCAGGCTCAGCGAGCTGGCGTTCTCGCCGCCGTGTCCGTACTCGGCGGGCTCCATGTCCTGAAGGTCGAGAAGGGCCATGTCAGGTGTTTCCTTTCCATTGGTGTCGCCGAGGAATTCGGCAGGGTGAGGCACGGCCCGGGTCGCTGCCCGGACCGGTTCGTGGGGCCCGCGTTCAGGACGCGGGCGGTGGGGGGAGGAACGGCAGCCGGGGCGTGGGGTGCTGGCCCGCGTTGGCGGCGCCGAGGGCGAGCAGGCAGCCCGCGGTGCCGGTGCCGAGGTCCATGGACAGCCGCATCATCTGGTTGCCGGGGAAGGCGAGTTCGCCGCGGTAGGCCATGCCGTACCAGCCGAGCGCGTCGATCTGCGCGGCGAGCGCGCCGTCGGGGACGCCCGGTGCGGTGGTGCGGGCCAGGTGCAGGATCATCCCGGCCCGGCCGACGAAGAGCCCGGGCTGCGCGTACAGCCGTGCGGTGGCCGCCCGGACGATGCCGGTCCTGGCCTGCTCGAAGCGCGCGGTGGCCGCCTCGTCGAGGTCACCGGAACCGGCCAGGCCGAGCAGGTCGTCGAGGACCAGTCCGATGCCGGCGCTGCCGCCGCCGAGGTAGGGCATGGTGCGCCAGCCCTCGTCGACTTCGAGGCTTCCGCTCGCGGTGACCACGCAGGAGTCGAGGTCGAGCGCGAGCGCGCGGGCCGCGTGGCCGAGCAGCGCGGGCAGGCCGGTGCGCTCGTACAGCCGCAGGAAGAGCAGGGCGGGGCCGGTGGCGCCGCGCATCAGGCCGGCCCGGCGCGGGGGGCCGCCGCGCTGCGAGCCCTGCTGGGCCTGCGGGCTCTGCTGGGCCTGCGGGCTCTGCTGGGCCTGGTGCGGCAACAACCCGGACCCCTGCGCCTGTCGCGCCTGTTCGAGCTGCTCGGCTTCGGCGGCGATCCGTCCGGCGACGATCCCGGCGGCCTCCAACGCCCTCTCGCCCAGGTCGGTTTCGCCGGTGGCATGGGCGAGGTGGTCGAGCACCAGGCCGATTCCGGCCAGGCCGCCGCTGAGGTCGGACGACAGGCGCTGCCAGTTCTCGCCGAGCAGGGAGCGGACCAGGGCGAGGGCGCGTTCGGTGTGGCCGAGCTGTTCGAGGACGTACGCGACGCCGGCGACGCCGTCGTACAGGCCCAGCGGGGTGCCGTTCGGCAGGTGCGCGGTGCGGGCCAGCAGCCACTGCTCGCCCTCGTCGTAGCGGGGCAGGCCGACCTGGTCCAAGGCGTGCAGCACGCCGGCGGCGCCGTGGGCGATGCCGAGGCCGCCGCCGTCGGAGAACTGCGCGATGTCGCCCGGGAAGAGGCGGTCCTCGCGGTCGGGGGTGGCGGAGCCGAGGATCGCCGCGGCCATGGAGTCGCGTGCGGTGATCCAGTCGCGCGGCTCGGCGGGCAGGTAGCGGCGCGGCGGTCCCGGGCGGGTGCCCGCGGGCAGGCCGCTTCCGCCGAGGTCGCCGGAGGCGCGCCGGGAGCCGGGGGCGCCGGACGGTTCCGTGCGGCCGGTGCCGGCGCCGCGCTCGGGCTCCCCCACCTGCACGTGCAGGTCGGGCGAGGGTGAACTCGCGCGGAGGTCGGTGCCGTTGACCGGCCGGGCGCCCACCGCTCCCCCGAGGCCGGCCGCTCCGCCGGGTCCCGCGCCGTCCACGGCGGCGCTCCGGGTGCCCGCCGCGTCGTCGGCGGTCCTCGTGATCTCGGCCACCGCCTCCTCCAGGTACCAGTCCGGCACCGGGAACTCGCGGCCGATCACCTCCGCCAGGTGCGCGGCCTTGCCGCGGTCGATGGCGAACAGCGTGGTGACCGGGAGGAAGAGGGCCAACCGCAGGCAGGCGAGGGCGTAGTGGTCGACGGCGGTGCCGCGGCGGTCGGGTGGCGCGACGAAGCCGGGGTGGGCCACGGCCTGGCGGCCGTTGTCGGTGGCGCGCGCGGCGGCCTCGAAGTCCAGCAGGGACACCGTCTCGTCGTCGGGCGCGACCATGATGTTGAACATGTGCAGGTCGTTGAAGACGACCCCGCGCGAGTGCACCGCGGCCACCGCCTCCTCGACGCCGGCGTGGATGCGCAGCGCCCAGCGGGTGAAGTCGGCGACGTCGGCCGGGTCGGGGTCGGGGCGCAGCAGCGGATGGCGGTGCGCGAAGTAGGAGTTGAGCGGCTTGCCCTCGACGAAGTCCATCACCAGGAAGCGGTGGTCGCCGACGGTGAACCAGTCGCGCATCTCGGGGGCGACGCCGAGTCCGGACAGCCGCCGCAGCGCGTCGCGTTCGCGGCGCAGCCGGGTGACGGCGTCGGCACCGTCGGAGGCCAGCCCGGCGTGCGGGCGGCCCTCCTTGAGCACGACCTTCTCGCCGGTGCGGGTGTCGGTGCCGGCGTAGACACCGCCGCCGTTGGAGAAGTGCAGGGCCTTCTCGATGCGGTACGGCAGGTCGCCGACGGTGGTGGCGTTGCGCGCGGCCAGCTCCGGGGCGAGGAAGTCCGGCAGGGTGATCCAGTCGGGCACGTGGAAGGCCGGCGACCGGTCGTCGGGCACCAGCCGCCCCTCGCCGTCCTCGACCGCCGGCACCAGCGTGCCGCGCCCGCCGACGCAGTACCGCTTGGCGAAGGCGCCGTAGCGGACGTAGAGCGGGCCCTGCCGCCAGCGCAGATCGGTGAGGATGTACGGTCCCGGTTCGCCGTCGAGCAGCGCGCCGAGCTCGTCGAGGACCACCCGCAGCGCTTCCTCGTCGGCCGGGTAGATCGTGACGAACTTCCCGGAGGTGTCGCGGCCGGCGTACTTGGAGTTGCGCAGATGCAGCAGCTGCGGCCCGGGCACGAACTTGAACGGGATGTTCCGCGGCACGCAGTAGTCCCAGACCTTCGCGGCCACCTTGTCGGCGCACTCCAGGGTGGCCGAGGCGTGCACCTTCCAGCCCTGCGCGGGGTAGGCCCGCTCGCCGGCCGGCGGATCGAGGTGCAGCCAGTCGCCGTTGCGGAGGGTGTGCCAGCCGTCGGGGACGGGGCGCCGCGCGGTGTCGAAGAGCGGTACGCCGGCGGTGCCCGGGCCGGCGCCGTTCGCGGAACCGGACCCGTTCCCGGACCCGTTCCCGGACTCGTTCCCGTTCGCGGCCCCGTTCCCGTTTCCGTTTCCGGTCGTCGCGGACAGCCGGTCCAGGCTCTCGTAGAAGTGCGGGTCGGTGAGGCAGAAGACCTCGTAGCGGTTGTCCATCGATCCCCCCTTTTCGCGGTGACGGGACCGAGATTGGCACGGGAGCGGAATCGGGAGAAGTCACCGTTGTCACCTCATCGCCATGCGGAACGCATATGTCGGACAGCCGGATCACATGACATACGGCCGCCACCGTGCGTTCCCTCACGGACGCCCTCGGTGTTCGCCCAGCGTGAACGCGCCTTCTCGTCCGACCCTTCCGCCGCATTGATCAGCCCCGCCACAGGGGCGTCAGGATCGCTCCCGTTACCGGCACACCCGCCCAACGCAGCACTTCAGCAAGGGAGTTGACTGTGCGGGAGCAACACCACCGAGGCATTATGGGGCAATAGTGCACCACTGCAACATTGTCGCCGAAATTTCCAGAAACGATCTGGACCCCGCGAGAGCGGAACGGCACACTCGGAACCAGCACCAAGAAGGGACACCATGCCGCTCAGAAGCACCGCGACCGCCCGTCAGGAGCGCCTAGGCGCGGAGCTGAGGAAGATGCGGGAAGCCGCGGGGATCACCGCCCGCGACACCGCGCGGCTGCTCGGCACCGACCCGGCGAAAGTCAGTCACATCGAGGCGGGTCGGCTCGGTGTCAGCGAGGAGCGGTTACGACGTCTCGCCGCGTTCTACGAATGCGGAGACGCCGCGCTGATCGACGCCCTCGTCGGCATGGCCAACGGCCATGGCCGCAAGGGCTGGTGGGAGGCGTACCGCGGGGTGGTGCCGGCCGGCATGCTCGACATCTCCGAGATGGAGCACTACGCCGTCCACCTGCGCCCGCTCCAGGTCAGCCACATCCCCGGACTGCTCCAGACCGAGGCGTACGCCAGGGCCGTGGTCGGCCACGCGGTCCCCCCGCTGCCCGCCAACGAGTTGGAGGCGTGGGTCGCCCACCGGATGGAACGCGCCAACGTCCTGCACCGCGAGGCCGCTCCGCCGTACGAAGCGCTGGTCCACGAGGCGGCGCTGCGGATGCGGTTCGGCGGGGCGAAGGTGGCGAAGGCCCAACTGGAACACATCCAGGAGCTGAGCCGGCTGCCGCAGATAAGCGTGCGGGTCATTCCGTTCGCCTCCGAGGGCCACGTCGGCTCCAGTCACGCGATGCTCTACGCGAGCGGGACCGTCCCCCAGCTGGACACCGTGCAGATCGACTCCGCACACGGGGTGATCCTGCTGCACGCGGCCACGCAACTCGCCAACTACCTCAACCGGTTCGAGATCCTCACGAAGGTGGCGCTGGACCGGGAAAAGTCACGCGACTTCATGCACTCCATCTCCCGAGACCTCTGAACCTCTGAAAGGGCCCTCATCCCATGACCGCGCCCCTGGCTTGGCAGAAGTCCACGTACTCGCAAGACAGCGGGGACTGTGTCGAGTTGACCGCCCACGGGGGCGCGGTCCTCCTCCGCGAGAGCGACAATCCGACCGTGGTGCTGACCACCACACGCAAGGACCTGGCACGGTTCCTGCGCTTCCTCAAAGCCGCGCCGACCTCGACGGCTTCGGTGGCCGGACCCGCCCGGGTGCAGCGTTCCGTGGGGTGAGGACCGCCTGCGGGCGCGATGCCGCCCGCGCGGTTTCCCCGCGCCCCTGACCGGGGTGCGGGGAAAGGGCCGCGCCGAGCGCGGGGCGGGGCGGCTACGCGAAGTCGAGCAACTTGCGGGTCATGTCGCGGTAGTGGGTGAGGGCGACCCGCAACTCCTCGGTGTCCGGCTCCGATCCGCCGTGCACGCTCGCCCGCAGCGACTCGCGGCGCTGCTCCAGCATGCGGGTGAGCCGCTGGGCCGCCTCGTCGAGCACGGTCTCGGCCTCGCGTACGGCGCCCCTCGGGTCGTCCACGAAGCCGCCCACGGCGTGCTCCATCCGCTCGCTCAGACCGCCGTCGCCGGCGGGAGTGGCGGGGGTATCGAGAGTGGCGGGGGCAGCGGGAGTGGCCGTGGTCGCGGTCGCGGGGTGCTTCGGCTCGGTCGGCCGGTCAGGCGCGGTCCGCCCGGTCGGCTCCGCCGACGAGCTCGCGGGGGGCGGCCCGGCCTCGTCGGGCACGGTCTCGCTCCGCTCTGCGCCCGTACCGGTGACGGTCCCGGTCGTGGTCCCGGTCGTCGTCCCGGTCCCGGTCGTCGTCCCGGCGTCGCGCTTCTCGTACTTCCCGGTCGGGTTCCTGCCCTCGCTCTCGCTCTTCGTCTCGTCCACGTCGTCGGTCCTGATCTCGGTCTCGGTCCCGGTACGGCCGTGCGGGGTGTTCGGCGTCATCGTCTTCGCCTCCAGGTGTGCGGAAAGGTCGTGGGTGCCGGCGGTCGCGGGGTCATGCCTCGCCGCGGCCGGGGTCGTCGCTCTTGCGGGTACTGCCGGTGAGCGCGGCGAAGCGGCCCCCGAGCGTGTGGTGCCCGCGGTCGGCCTCGCGTACGTCGTCGTCGCCCGCGGCGGGCTCGACGGGCTCGGCGGACTCAGCAGTCCTGGCGGGGCCGGCGGTCGCCGCGGGTTCCCGGGGCTCCGCGGTCGGTTCGGGTGCGTCCGGCACCTGCGCGGGCCGCGCGACCGCGGACGTACCGCCGTCGGCTCCGGTCAGCTCGTCGAAGAGCTCCCGTGCGCCGATCAGCGACTGGCGCAGGTCCTCCGTGGCGCCCTCGCCGCCCGCACTGGCGTGCTCGGCCAGCGCGTGGGCGCGGCGGTAGCCCTGGAGCCGGGTGCCGTGGTGGACGGACAGCGCGTCGAAGTGCTCGGGCGAACCGGCCTCCGGGAAGCCCCGGTTCGCGGCGACCTGGCCGACGAGCCGGTCGGCCGCGCCCAGCGCCCCCGCGGGGTCCTCGACGAACTGTGCCTGCACGGCCTGCCAGCGCTGCGCGTACTGCGCGCGGTCGGCCTCGGACAGCGGCCGCCGGTCGAGGTCGCCGTACCGCTTGACGCGGTCCGCCAACTCCTTGTCGGTCGCCTTGGTGTCGCCCTCGTGCCGGGCGAGCACCCGGTCGTACTCGGGTCCGAACCGGTGCTTGAGACGGCCGGTGCCGGGTGTGCCGCCGTACATGCTCCATACGACGACGACAGCGATCACTACGAGGACTGCCACCACGATCGCGATGACGGCTCCTGTCGACATGTCGGGCCTCCCTTCCCTCGCGGGCTCGCCTTGCCCGCGTCACCACCCGCAAACCCGGACCGCCCGGCGGCGGGGAAGGAAGGAGGAAAGGACGGAGGAAGGGAAGGGGGCCGCGGGAAGGGGATTCAGAGCACCCGGTGCGCGTGCGCCGGCCGTTCGGGCCGCTCCGGCCGGTCATGGTCGCCGCCGCACAACTCCCCGCTCAACTTCGTCAGCAGCGCCGCGAGTTCGCTGTGCCGGGAGGGGTCCCAGTCGCCGAGCAGGTCGGCCAGGACGTTGCGGCGGGCCTCGCCGAGCCGCGCCGCCATGGCCTTCCCGGACTCGGTGAGCCGCAGGGGGTTGCCGTCGCGGACGGCGAACCCGCGGGTCTCGGCCTCGACCGCGGACCGTTCGATCATCGCGCTCGGCACCGTGGCGTGCTCGGCCAGCTCCACCGGGTCGGCCTCGCCCTGGTGGGCGATTCTCAGCAGCAGCCAGCTGGTGGCCGGATGGATGTCGGCGCCGGCCTTGTCGGTGACGCGGATGTACAGGTCCCGTTTGGTCTCCCGGTTGCCCAGCACCGACAGGCAGCGGGCGATCTCGTCGAGCGAGGAGCGCTCCACCGGATTGGTGCCGAACGTCTCGTTGGCGTCCGGCGCCGTGACCGACCCGCGCAGTGGCTGCTCCCTCAGCAGCCAGGCCAGCACGAAGCCGAGCAGCGCGACCGGCACCGCCCACAGGAAGACGGTGGTGATCGACTGCGAATAGGCGTGCAGCACCGGCGCCTTGATGGCACTCGGCAGTCCGGCGATGGCCGTCGGGTCGGCCTGGAGCCTGGCCGGATCGAAGCCGGCCGGCACCCGCACCCCGCGCAGCGCGGAACCCAGCTTGTCCGAGAGCTGGTTGGTGAAGACGGTGCCGAACACCGAGACGCCGAAGGACGCGCCGATGGAGCGGAAGAAGGTGGTGCCGGAGGTGGCGGAACCCAGGTCCTCGTAGCCGACCGCGTTCTGCACCGCGAGCACCAGCACCTGCATCACCAGGCCGAGGCCGAACCCGAAGACGAAGAAGTACAGGCTCATCACCCAGGTCGCGGTGAACTCGTCGAGCTGGTGCAGCAGGATCAGCCCGACCGCGGTGACGGCGGTGCCGAGGATCGGGAAGACCTTGTAGCGGCCGGTGCGGCTGATGATCTGGCCGGAGCCGGTGGAGGCGAGCAGCAGCCCGACCACCATCGGGATCATGTGGACGCCGGAGAGCGTCGGCGAGTAGCCGTGCACGACCTGGAGGAAGGTCGGCAGGTAGGTCATCGCGCCGAACATCGCGAAGCCGATGATGAAGGAGATGCCCGAGCAGATGACGAAGGTGCGCACCTTGAACAGCCCCGGCGGCAGCACCGGCTCCTGCGCGCGCCGCTCGATCATCACGAACACCGCGACCAGCGCGACCCCGACCACCGCCAGCACGATGATGCCGGGCGAGCTCCACGCCAGGGTGGTGCCGCCGAGCGAGGTGACCAGCACGAGGCAGGTCGCGGCCGCGGCCACCACCGCCATGCCGGCGTAGTCGATGCGGTGCGCGGTGCGGCGTACCGGGATGTGCAGCACCGCGGCGATCACGGCGAGCGCCACGATGCCGATCGGCAGGTTGATGTAGAACACCCAGCGCCAGGAGAGCTGTTCGGTGAACACCCCGCCCAGCAGCGGCCCGAGCACGCTCGCCGCGCCGAACACCCCGCCGAACACGCCCTGGTAGCGGCCGCGGTCGCGAGGCGGCACGATGTCGCCGACGATCGCCATGGACAGCGCGATCAACCCGCCGCCGCCCAGCCCCTGCAACGCCCGGAACGCGATCAACTCGCCCATGCTCTGCGAGATCCCGCACAGCGCCGAGCCGATCAGGAAGATCACGATCACGGACTGGAACAGCCGCTTGCGGCCGTACATGTCACCGAGCTTGCCCCACAGTGGAGTTGCCGCGGTGGACGCCAGCAGGTAGGCGGTCACGACCCATGACAGGTGGTCGATGCCGCCGAGGTCGCTGACGATCGTGGGCAGTGCGGTCGACACGATGGTCTGGTCGAGCGCGGCCAGCAGCAGCCCGAGGGCGAGCGCGCCGATCGCGATCCGTACCGCGCGCTTGTCCTGCTGCTCGCCCGGTGCCGCCGCCGGTGCCGCGGCGGTGCTGGTGTCCTGGGCCATGTGGCAGCTCCTCGCCTCGCTTCCCCGAGGGCCAGAAACTCATATTCCCACCCTTTGTACGGTTATGGCCTGCGGAACCGGTCACCACTACCGCCGGGCGCTGTGCCGGAGGCGTGTCGGATCGGCATAATCACCGGAGAATTCGCGCGCACCGTGTGAACGGATCGTGCGGACCCGGGTACGAACGGCGGGAGGGGACCCAGTGGCGCCGGAGCAGCCGAACGGACAGGACGGCCGGGACGACCGGCCGGACCCGTCGTACCGGCCGTACGCGTACGCCCAGGGCGACCGCGCCGCGAGGGGTGACGGCATGACCGAGGACCGTATCGGGGGCGGCGGCGCGGACGGCGTCCCGACCGCCGCCGACGGCACCGGGCCCACCAGCCCCGGCCCGGCCGCCGAGGACGACGCGGGCGGGATACGGGCCGCCGAGCGGTCCGCGCAGCGCGCGGCGGCCGTGGCGGCCGTGGAGGGCTTCCACCCGCTGCGGCTGCGCCCCTACGTCACCGATCCGCACGGCGACGCGGCCGGCGAGAGCACCGTACGGCGGCTGATCGACACCGACCCGCCCGGCCCGGTGGACGACGACGGGCCCGCCGTCGCCGACCTGGGCCTGTTCCCCGCCAGGTACGCGGGTGTGGAGTACGCCGAGGCCCCGCACGACGGGGGGCGCGACGCGGCCCACGCGCACGCCGTGGCGGCCGCCCGGGGCCGGCACCGGCGGCGCAAGCGCGGCATCGTGGTGGCGGCGGCAGCGGTCGCCGCGTCCGCGCTGGCCGCGGGCGCCGTGGCGGTCAGCGGCCAGATCGGCCAGGAGCAGGGCAGCACCGACCGGGCGCTGCCCGACCAGTCCTCGTCGATGCCGGACGTGGTGCTGCCGACGGACGCCACGCAGTCCACCGCGTCGTCGGCCCCGGCCATGGCCGACCCCGGTGCCCCGCGCGCCACGACCACCACGACCCGCGCGGCGAGCCCGTCGGCCACCCCCTCGACGTCGGCCACCACGCCGCCGGCCACCGACAGCGCCACTCCGGCCGGCTCGGGCGGCACATCGGCCCACGTCGCCGGGTCCACCTCGGCCGCGCCGGGCACCCCCGCGGCGCCCTCGGACCCCGCCACCAGCTCGGGCACCGACACCTCCACGCCGCCCGCGAGCGACGCCTCGTCCGCCGCCACGCAGGTGCTCCAGCTCGGCGACTCCGGCCCGGCCGTCGCCGACCTCCAGCGCCGGCTGAGCGAGGTGTGGGTCTACGCGGGGCCGATCAACGGCGTCTTCAACAGCCAGACGCGGCTGGCGGTGGCCACCTTCCAGGTCTGGTACTGGGTCACCGACGCGGCCGACGGCAGCCACGACGGCGTGTACGGGCCCAAGACCCGCGCCGCCCTCGAACGCCAGACGCAGGGCGACTCGTAGGACGAGCCGAACGCCGGCCCGGGGCTCGGACGAGGGCACCCGGCAGCCGGCGGGCCAGGCCGGCCTCCGGCGCTACGGCCGCCCCGGCGCGGTCCCCGCGGGCTCCACGTACTGGAGCAGGCCCCACGTGAAGTGCGCGATCACCCGGCCCCCGGTCAGCGGGTCGGTGAGCGCCAGCCGGGCCCGGGACGGCGCGTCGGGCGGCAACGGCGCCGCCGGCGGGAAGGCGCGGGCCGCGTCGTCCACGGTGCACGACCACGGCGCCAGGTCCGCGACGGCCGCCGGGCGCGGCGGCTCCGCCCCGGGCGCGCGCACCAGCCACTCGTTGACGACCGCCCCGGCGCCGCCTCCCCCCGGGCCGGGCAGCGTGACCACCTCGAACCGCAGGTCGGGCCAGAGCGGCACGGGCCACAGCGCCGCCCGCAGCTCCAGATCCCCGGCCCGCTGCTCCCTGACGTCCTCCGGCGGCCCGAGCGCCGTACGGTAGCGGGCCTCGCCGCGCGGGAACGTGCGGCTGTGCAGCCGCGCCTGCCACCGGCGGTTCGCCTCGCGCAGATCGGTGTGGTTCACGCCCAGCGTGCGCAGCGCGTCGTCGACCAGGCCCGGCTGGTGGTCGGCCATCCGCCGCAGCAGCACGAGCTGGAACTGGAGCGGCCCGAAGGGTTCCGTGGGCATGCGGCGAGTCTAGGGCGGTCGGGGCGGGGACTGGCGCAGCGGCCACATCTTTTGTATCGTGATGGAACAAAGTGGTTCCGCCCGCTACCCCTGACCGGCGGGCGGGACCACGGAGTACGGAGTTACCGCCGGGGGCGGCCGCCGCGGCACCAGACGAGGCGGCCGCCCCCGCACCGTCTCGCACCCCAGGGAGCACTTCCATGACGCCGTCCGCCCCCTCCACCGAGTTCCGCGCTCGCGCGCTGCTGCTGGACATGGACGGCACCCTGGTGAACTCCGACGCGGTCGTGGAGCGCTGCTGGCGGCGCTGGGCCGAGCGCAAGGGGCTCGACCCGGTCCACGTGCTCTCGGTCGTGCACGGCCGCCAGGGCCACGCCACGATGGCCGTGCTCCTCCCGGACCGGCCGGTGGCCGAGAACCTCGCCGAGAACGCGGAGTTGCTCGCCGAGGAGACCGCCGACACCGACGGCGTGGTGCCCGTCCCCGGCGCGCCCGCCTTCCTCGCCGCGCTCCAGGGGCACCCGCACGCCCTCGTCACCTCCGCGAGCATCGGCCTCGCGCAGACCCGCATGGACGCCGCCGGACTGCCGATGCCGGCGGTCCGGGTCACCGCGGAGTGCGTGAGCGCCAGCAAGCCCGACCCCGAGGGTTTCCTGAAGGGCGCCGCCGAACTCGGTTTCGCCCCCGAGGAGTGCCTGGTCTTCGAGGACGCCGAGGTCGGCATCGCGGCGGCCCGCGCGGCGGGGATGCGGGTCGTCGGCGTCGGCCCCCGCGCGGCCGCCCACCAGCCCAGCGCGCACGCCCCCTCCCTGGAGCACGTGAGCGTGCGGCCCGCGCCCGGCGGCGGCCTCCTGGTGACCGTCACCGCCTGACCGTCACCGCCTGACCGTCACCGCTCGACCGCGGGCGCCTGACCGCGGGCGCCGAACGCCCCGCCGATCCCGGGCGATCCAGGGCGACCCCGGCCGAAGCCACGCCGGCCCCGGGCGGAGGGCTGCCGGGAGTCTCATACGGACGAACCTCCTGCGCCGCGCCGCGCGGCGGCTCTATCGTGGAAACCTGGAGAGTCGGCACGGTTCGGGTGGGGGACATGCGGCAGCTGGTGGAGGTTCAACTCCCGGACGGACAGGCGATCTGGGCCCGGATCGAATCCCCCGGCGGACCCCAGGACTCCGGCCTCCTCGACGGCGGCGCCCGAGCGCTCCGCGGGTTCGAGACGACGCTGCGGACGGTGGCCACCAACGTCCGCGACGCCGTGGCGCAGGCGGCCCCCGACAAGGTGAGCGTGGAGTTCGGCGTCGAACTCGCCCTCGGCAAGGACGGCTTGGTGGCCGCGCTGGCCGGGACGAGCGGCACCGCGGCGGTCAAGGTGACGCTCGAGTGGGGCGGCGAGCAGCCCGGCTCCGGGGCGCCGCAGTGACCGGGACCCGCTTACCGGTGCGGTCGAACTGCCCTTGCGGACAGCGCAGTTGACCGGGCCGGCGCAGCAGTGCCTGGTCCGGGTGCGGGGCCGGACGGCGGGCAGCGGGTTCCTGGCCGCGCCGGGCTACGTGGTCACCTGCGCCCATGTCGCGGGCGAGCGGGGCGGACCGGTCACGGTGAGCTGGCAGGGCCGCGAGCTGGGCGGCTCGGTGCTGGCCGCCTCCGCGGCCCCGGCCCACGGCGGCCTGTGGCCGTTTCCGGACCTGGCGATCGTGGCGCTCCAGGACCCGCCCGAGGGCCACCCCTGCGCCTGGTGGCACGACCAGATCCCGCGGGGCGGGCAGCAGTTGACCGCCATCGGCTACTCCGACAAGTACCGCGTCGAGCCCGAGATCGTCACCGCCGTCTTCGCGTACCAGGGCGACCAGTTCTTCGACGGCGGGCTGATGTTCCGGCTCAAGCACGACGAGGTCACCCCCGGCATGTCGGGCGGCCCGGTGGTGGATCTGGGCACCCACGGCATCTGCGCGGTGGTCAAGGCCACCCGGATGGACGGCACCGACATGGGCGGTCTGGCCACCCCGGTCGGCGCGTTGCGCTGCCTGGACCCGACGGCGTACCGGGCGCTGGTCCGCGCCCATGACGCCTTCCACGCCACGGACGTACGGTGGCCCACCGCGCCGGCGCCCGCGGGGACGCCGCTCGGGCGGCCGCTGCTGTCCCCGCGCGGGCACCGCACGCTGTTCGGCCTGCTGGCCGCCGTCCCTTCGCCCGAGCCGGGCGGCCTGCTGCCGGCCTTCCACGACGCGGCCGGCCGCTATGCCGCCGCACCCGCCTTGCCGCTGCACGAACACCGCGACGTCGTCAGCGAGTTGGAGGCGCTCGGCGCGGCGGATCAACGCGTACCCCGCGGCCTGCTGCACGCGGCGGCCGTCGCCCGTACGGCGTCCGGCGGCGCCGCCGAGAAGCTGCGGTGGTGGATCGACACGCAGGGTGACGCGCTGGGACTGGACGTCCAGGACCTGACCGACAGCCTGCCGGCCGCCGCCGCGCAGCCCGCCGTCCCGCGTTCGGTGATGATCCGCCTCAAGCCCTCCGCGGTCGATCCGGCCCGCTACACGGTGGCGATGTGGCGCTACGAGGGTCCGGACGCCATCTCGCCCGCCGGCCACGAGTCGGACGCCCTCCCGCTCGTGGACGCGCTGGAGCGGGCCCGGAGCATGCTGCCGGAGCAGCTCGCCCTCCTGGGCCGGTCGGGCGGCGACCCGGTGATGGTCGAACTGATCGTCCCCCAGGAGCTCATGGAGCAGGACTTCGACGAGTGGAAGCCCTGGACCCGCAAGGCCTGGTCCAGCCTCGGCCGCAAACACCCGGTGGTGCTGCGGGACTTGGAGCGGTTCGACGACGAGGAGCTGCGCCAGTACTGGCACAGCCGGTGGGACCGGTTCACCGCCGGGTCGGCGGCGGGACCGTCGCTGGCACTGGCCTGCAACGACGAGTCGGACCAGGAGGTCCTCGAAGGGTGGATCGAGTCCGAGCCCGCCATGGCCGCGCTGGTGCTCGCCAGCTCGCTTCGGCACCCTTCCTCCGGCGCCGTCCTGGAGGTCGCGCTGGCCTCGGGGGTGCCGGTGATCCTCTGGCGCCGGTCCGACCTCCACGACTGCTCCGCCGCCGCGTACTCGGGCTGCCCGTCCCGGCTGCCCCGCGACTGTCCCGGCGGCGCCGGCGACCGGCGCTGCCCCGCCGAGACGTTCTTCACCAGGCTGCGCACGGACGTGGAGGTCACCCCGCCGAAGCAGTGGCCGGAGCGGGTACGCCAGTTGCGCGGGAGGGCCGCGGTCACCCCCGCGGGCGGACACCACGCCCAGGACCTCGTGCTCCTGTGGGACGACCCCGAGCGGCGGCTCCCCCACCCGCCGCTGCGCTACGCGTAGGAAGAGAAGAGCGATCCGATGGACGACTGGCTGATCTACCGCGGCAGCGGCGAACCCCACGACGGCATCCAGGATCTGCCCGCTCCGCCGCCCTGGCGCGCGTTCTACTCCGACCGGCCCACCCCCTTCGACCGGGACCACGCCTACGGCCTGTCCGACCGCTGGCCGCTGCGGGCCGTCGCCTACCAGGCCGACCCGAAGACGGTCGAGATGGTCAACACCGCGCTGTACCTGCGGCGTCCCCTGCTGGTGACCGGCGACCCGGGCGTGGGAAAGTCCAGCCTGGCGTACGCGGTGGCCCACGAGTTGCGGCTCGGCCCGGTGCTGCGCTGGCCGATCACCAGCCGCAGCACCCTCAAGGACGGCCTCTACCGCTACGACGCCATCGGCCGGCTGGAGGAGGCCGACCGCACACCCGAGGCCACGCCGGTCGATGTCGGGCGGTACTTCCGGCTCGGTCCGCTCGGCACCGCGATGGCGCCCTACGCGCTGCCCCGGGTGCTGCTCGTGGACGAGATCGACAAGAGCGACATCGACCTTCCCAACGACCTCCTGGACGTGTTCGAGGAAGGCTTCTTCGAGATCCCCGAGCTGTCGCGGGTCGCCGACACGCTCACCGACGCGCAGGTCCGGCCGGCCGACGACGGCCGGCGGGTGGCGGTCGCCGCGGGTCAAGTGCGGTGCAGGGCCTTCCCGTTCGTCGTGCTCACCAGCAACGGCGAGCGGGATTTCCCGCCCGCCTTCCTCCGGCGGTGCGTACGCCTGCACCTTCCGACGCCCTCGCCGGAGCGGCTGCGCGCCATCGTGCACGCCCATCTGGGCGAGGCGGCACCGCACGCCGAGCACCTCATCTCGCTCTTCCTCGACCGGCGCAGCAAGGGCGAACTGGCCACCGACCAGCTGCTGCAGGCGGTGTACCTGGCCCGGCACGCGCAGGGCGACACGACCGACCGCGGCCATGTCGCCGATCTCGTCCTGCAGTTCCTCAACCAGGACCGCCTGTGAGCGTGGACGCGTTCCGGTCCGTGCTGGCCGGACTCGGACCGGGGCCTGGCCCCGGACCCGGACCCGGTCTCGGACCCGGCGCGGAGGACCCCACACCGCGGGAGATCGCCGAGATCCTCTGGCTCGCCACGCGGCTGCCCGCCGGCGCCGGCGCGCCCGCGGCCGGCGAGGAGCCGGCGGAGTCCCCGCCCGCAGCGCTCGACGACACCGTCGACACCGGCCCCGCGCTCCCGGACGAGCGGGCGCCCGCGGCCGGCGATCCCGCGATCCCGCTGCACGCCCCGGGCAGCGCCCCGTTCCCGGGCGGCGCCCGCCGGCGGCCGGCCCGTCCGGTACGGCTGTCCGCCGCCCCGCCGCTGCCCCATCAGCTCGAACTGCTGCGCGCCCTGCGGCCGCTCAAGCGGCGGGTGCCCTCGCGGCAGGGCGGCGACCTCGACGAGGAAGCCACCGTCGACGCCATGGCGGGGCGGCCCGCCCGGCATCGCGGGGCCGCGCGGCTGCCGGTGCTGCGGCCCGCGCCGGAACGCTGGCTCGACGCGGTCCTCGTGGTGGACGGCCACCCGACCAGCCTGCTGCTCTGGGCTCCCCTCGCCCGCCAAGTGCACCGCCTGTTGATCCAGTTGGGGGCCTTCAGGACCGTACGGGTGCGCTATCTGCATGCCGGGCGCGACGGCTCACCGGGAGTGAGCGCGCAACCGGCGCCGCCGTCGGGCCGGCTGCGGGCCACCTCGGAACTGCACGACCCGTCCGGCCGCAGGCTGGTGCTGGTCCTCACCGACGCGGTGGCGCCCGGCTGGCAGGACCCCGCGGTGCGGCACACGATGCGGCGGTGGGCGGCGGCCGGACCCCTCGCCGTCCTCCAGGCGCTGCCGGAACGGCTGTGGAGCCGTACGGCGCTGCCGGCCGTTCCCGCCCGGCTGCGGCGCGCGCCCCTCTCGGCGGCGAACACCGATCTGGCATACACCGGGCGGCGGCGCGGCAGCCGGGAACTTCCGCACGGCAGCATCCCCGTGCCGGTGCTGGAGTTGAGCCCCGCGTGGCTCGGGCCCTGGGCCGAGTTGCTGGCCGGCCCGGGCTCCCGCAGTGCCAACGCCGCGGTCGCGCTGCTGTCCGCCGACCCCGAGCCGTCGCCGGCCCGCGACGATCCGCGAACGCCGGACCGGCGCCTGCGGGACTTCCACGCGACCGCCACGCCGGCGGCGTTCCGGCTGCTGGCGTGCCTGTCGGCCGTGCCGCTCAGCGTGTCCATCATGCGGGTGGTGCAGGCGGCCATGATCCCGGGAAGCCCGCCGACGGTACTGGCCGAGGTCCTGTTCAGCGGCCTCGTCGTCCCGCAGCCGACCGGCCGCCCCACCGCGCCGGAGGACGTCGCGCCGGAGGACATCCCCCACGACTTCCTTCCCGGCGTGCGCGCCACCCTGCTCGGGTCGTTGCGCGGCCACGAGACGGACCAGGTCATCCGCGCGGTGTCCCGGTTCGTCGAGCGCCAGGCGCCGCGGGCGGCCGGACGGGTCCCGGGCCTGCTGCCCGATCCCGCCGGCGGTGCGGAGCTGCCCGCCGACGGGATTCCCTGGGCGCTGCTGCGGCAGGAGGCGCTGGACCGGGCCGGGCTGGCGAGCCCGCCTCCTCGGGTCCGGTCCTCGGCCGACGGCCTCGCGCACCCCGACGCCCCCGCTGCGCCCGCCTCCCCCGCCAACCCGAGCAGCCGCACTGCTCCGAGGCTCCCGGGCCTCCCGACCAGCCCGAGCGACCCGACCGACCCGACCGACCCGACCAGCCCGACCGACCCGGCGGCCGGCCGGACCGCCAGAAGCGGCCGGGCCGCTCCCGGCACCCCAGGCACCCCCGGCACCCCCGGCACCCTCGGCACCTCGCGCACGGTCGGCCCGTACCGGCTCGTCCGCTTCGTCAGCTCGGCGGACTTCTCCGACGTCTACCTGGGGGAGGACGCCGAGGGCAGGCAGGCCCTGGTCAAGGAGCTGCCGTGGGATTCCACCCCCGGCCCCGAGATGCTCGGCGCCCTTCTGCGCGTCGAGGCGGAGGCGCTGCGCCGGATGGACGGCCGGCAGGCACCGTCGTTCCTCGGCATCGACCCGCAGACCCCGCCGTCCTGGCTGGCGATGCAGTACGTCACCTCGCCGTCGGGCGGCGCGGCGGCGAACCTCATCCGCGCCCCTTGGCAGCGCGCCCGCCCCGCGGACGACTTCCGCTCCCTGGCCGCACTGGCCCGCGAGCTGGCCACGGCACTCGACCGGGCCCACGCGGCGGGCATCGTCCACGGCAACCTCTCACCGCACGCCGTCCTGACCGTCCCCGGCTCGGTGGTCCTCATCAGCTGGGTCTACGCCCAGTTCGACGGACGCGTCCACCCGTATCCGCAGTACCGCTCCCGCGCCACCGGTCCCCTGCCGCCCGAGGGATATTCGACGATCGAGCCGCTGGACCCTTCCTTCGACATCCACGGCCTGGGGACGACCCTGGTCTACGAGGTGACGCACGATCCCCGCTTCCCGGCCCGGCTGCCGGGGCACCTGGGCGACCTGCGCACGCTGATCGAGCGCTGCCTGGACCCCGATCCGCGCCGGCGGCCCACGGCCCGCCGGTTCCTCGACGACCTGGCGGACATCGCGCCGCCGGGCGCCCCGCCACCCGCGCCGCCCCTCTCCCTGGCGGCCCAAGGCCCGCAGACCGCGCGGGAGTTCCCCGCGATGCCGGCGGTCCCTGCCGTGGGACTCGCCCCGCCCGCCCTGATCCAGGGCCGCTACCGGCTGCGCCGGCTGATCGGGCGCGGCGGGATGAGCGAGGTATGGCGTGCGGAGGACGAGTCGCTGGCCCGCCGGGTGGCGGTCAAGTGCCTTCTGCCGCCGGGTCGTTCCGGCCGCGCTGGGCTCACCCGCGCCATCCAGGAGCGGTTCCGGCGCGAGGCGCGGGTGGCTGCGGCGCTCCAGCACCGCGGCATCACCGTCGTGCACGACTTCGGCGAGCACGACGGCGTGCTGTTCCTGGTGATGGAACTGCTCGACGGCCGCAACCTGCGCCAGGTGCTCGCCCAGTCCGGCGGCCGCCTGCTGCCGATCCCCGAACTCGTCGACATCGCGCTGCAGTTGGCGTCCGCACTGGCCTACGCCCACGAGCGCGGCATCGTGCACCGGAACCTGAAACCGACCAACATCATGCGCCTGGGCGACGGAACCGTGAAGGTCTGCGACTTCGGCATCGCCCGGCTCGGCAACGACAGCTTCTCCTCCCGCCTCACCAACGCCGACGTCGCCCTGGGCACCACGCACTACATGTCCCCCGAGCAGATCAACGCCTCCGTCGTCGACCAGCGCAGCGACCTGTACGCGCTGGGCTGCGTGCTGTACGAACTCGCCACCGGGAAACCGCCGTTCGACCTCGGCGACGCCTGGTCCATCCTGATCGCGCACCGCGACCACATCCCCGAGCCGCCGCGCGCACGGCGCCCCGACCTGCCGGAGGAGCTGGAACGCCTCATCCTCGACCTGCTCGCCAAGGACCCCGCGGACCGCCCGCAGCAGGCCGCCGAGGTGACCGCGCGCCTCACGGCGAGGCATCAGCAGGCCGCCGCCCCCCAGCAGCAGTCGTGGCACCCTTCCGCACCGGCCGCCGACCCCGGCCCCGCCGCCGCCCCCTCGACCGACGACGTGCCGTCCCCGTCCGGCCACGACGACCGGGTCTCCGCGCTGGCCGCCCGCCAGGCCGCGGCCGACAGCCTCGGCCGACTCGGGCTCTGGACCGAGGCGTACGGCCTGAGCGCCGCGGTCGCCGCCGAACGCGAGCGCGTCCAGGGCCCCGAGCACCCCGACACCCTGGCCGGCCGGCACGAAGCGGCCTGCTGGCTGACCCGACTCGGCCGGGCCGAGGAGGCGTTGCCGCTGCACACCCAGGTGGCCGAGGTCCGCGGCCGCGTGCTCGGCCCCGACCACCCCGACACGCTCGCTGCGCGCCACGAGGCCGCGTACACGCTCGGCATGCTCGGCCGGCACCTGGAGGCCCGCCAGGAGTTCGCCGCGGTACTCGACGCGCGCGTGCGCACCCTCGGCCCCGACCACCCCGACACGCTGCGGTGCAAGCACAACCTCGCCTACAACCTGGCCCAGTCGGGCCGTACGGAGGATGCCTACACCGCCACGGTCGAGGTCGCCGAGGCCCGGGAGCGGGTGCTGGGCCCCGACCACCCCGACACGCTCGTCACCCGTGGCGAGGCCGCTCTCCTGCTCGGTCGGAACGGGCGCTGGGAGGAGGCGCTGGAGGCCAACCGCGAGGTCGCCGGCGCCCGGTCGCGGGTGCTGGGCCCCGACCATCCCGACACGCTGGCCGCCCACTACGAGATCGGGATCTGCCTGGGCCGCCTGGGCCGCGACGCGGAGGCGCTCAACGTCTTCCAGGAGCTGGTGGCGGGCCGTACCCGCGGCGCCGGGGCCACGGACAGCGAGACCCTGCGGGCCCGTCACGTGCGCGGTGTCGTCCTCGGCCGCCTCGGCCGCTGGGAGGAAGCACTGGCCGAGGCGCGCGAGGTGGCCGCGGCCCGCGAGCGGCTGCTCGGCCCCGACGACGAGGACACCCTCGTCAGCAAGCGGGAGGTCGCCGTGTGCCTGGGCTGGCTCGGGCGGTGGGGCGAGGCGCTGGTCGCCTACCGCGAGGTCGCCGACGCACGCGAACGGGTGCTCGGCCCCGACCACCCCGACACCCTCAGCAGCCGCCACGACGAGGCCCGTTGCCTGGAGAGCCTCGGCCGCACCGACGAGGCGCGGGCCCTCTACCGGCGCACGGGCGGGCCGGCGCAGACGTCGGACTGACCTGGCGGTCAGGCGCGGGCGCAACGGGCGGTCACGTGTGGGCTGAGCGGGCACGGCGGCGCCGGATCAGCACTTCGGCCACGGCGAGGTTGACGATCCAGCCGAGGGTCTGGCCGACGGGGATGAGGTCGTGCGCCTCGTTGCCGAAGGAGGCGCGCTCGGCCGTTCCCCGGAAAGGGAGTTGGGCCAGCAGGAGCAGGGGCACGACCACGCGGGCGGTGACGGCGAGGAAGGTGAACGCGTAGTTGCGCGCCATCCAGGACCGGTGCGCCTCGAAGTCCCGCCGGCGGGCGGCCCGCAGCGCGAGGTGGCCGGTGACCAGCCAGCCGGCCGCGGCCACGGTCAGCCCGACCTGGGTGAGCAGCCGCCCGGAGAGCAGCGCCACCGGGACCGCGGCCAGCGCGGCCGGCAGTACCCCGGCGAGGAGGTAGCCGCGGCCGATCGCGCGGTGCACCGGCCGGCGCGCCCGGATCGCCGGGATGAACTGCAACGGCCCGAGGACCAGCGCGACCAGGGCGGCGAAGATGTGCACGACCAGGACGTACCAGTGCAGGCGGCCGGTGATGTCGAGCCGCCCGCTGCCGACGTGGAACGTCACGTAGGGGCTGACCAGGCCCGCGCCGGCGGCGGCCGCGACGACGAACAGGGCCCAGGCCCGGCGGTGGGAGGGCGCTTCGGTGGAGGCCATGGCCGGCGTTGCCCTCAGCCCGACGTGACTTCGCTGCGCAGCACCCGCAGGACGCCGAACGCCCCGGGCAGCACCACCCACAGGAGCGTCGCCGTGCACAGCTGCGCCCACTGGTGCCCGCTCAACCCGTGGTCGTAGAGCGGTCCTTGGGCGAGGTTGAGGTCGAGCCAGTGGCTGACGCCCTTGAGCCCGTGCACGGCGTTGAACAGCACGCTGGACAGGTTGGGCAGCACGTAGAACGCGACGATCGCGGCGGCGCCGTTCAGCAGCAGCATGCCGAACGCCAGGCCCAGCGCCAGACCGCTCAGCAGGACCAGGGTGATGTCGCCGAGACCGCCGGCGCCGAACGCCCAACTGCCGTCGCCGTGACGCAGTACGACGCCCAGGAGGTTGCCGAATGCCGCCGAGACAAGGGTGTTGACGACCATCAGCAGCCCGAGCAGCATGGCCGCGCCACCCTTGGCCAGCAACACCCTTGAGCGGTCGGGCTCCAGGGTGAAGGTGACCAGTCCGGTGCGCTGGCTCCACTCGCTGGTGACGGCGAGGATGCCCACGACGGGGAGCAGCAGCTTCTGCGGGGTCTGGGTGAAGTCGACCAGCTTCGTGAAGGTGAGCTTCGCGGGGTCGGCGGTGAACAGCATGACCGCGACCACCAGCGGGGTGGTGACGAGGATGGCGATCAGCAGCCAGCGGCCCGCCCGGGTGTCGCGGAGCTTGCGCAGTTCGGTGCCGAGCAGGCGGGAGAAGGGGATGCCGGGGTGCCGCTCCGCGGGCGCGGGCGCGGGCCGCGGGGCCGGGTGCACGTTCGTGGTCATCGTCGCGTCGCATCCTTCGCGGTGGTCGCGGTCGTCGCGCCCTCTACGCTCTTCGCGCTCTTCGGGTTCTTCGGGTTCTTCGCGTTCTCGCGCGAGTGGTCGGCGGTCAGCCGCAGGAACATGTCCTCCAGGCCGGTCTGCCCGGCGGCGCGCAACTCCGTGAGCCGCACCCCGGCCGCTGCCGCCACGCGCGAGACCTGGTCGGTGGGGGCCTGGGTGAGGTGACCGCCGTCGGTGGCGGTGTGGTCGATGCCGGCAGCGGTGAGCGCGTCGGCCAGAGCGCGGTCGTCCGTAGCGCGGACGAACGTGCCTCCGGCGGCGAGCAGTTGCTCCTTGGCGCCCTGGGCGACGATCCTCCCCCGCCCGATGACGACCAGTTCGTCGGCGATGACCTCGATCTCGCGCAGCAGGTGGGAGGAGAGCAGGATGCTGCCGCCGCCGTCGGCGAAGTCCCGCAGCAGGCCGCGCATCCAGTGGATGCCCGCCGGGTCGAGCCCGTTGGCCGGCTCGTCGAGGATGAGCACCCGCGGATCGCCCAGCAGCGCGTGCCCCACGCCGAGGCGCTGGCGCATGCCCAGGGAGTAGGTGCCGGTACGGCGGCGGGCCTCGGTCGGGGTGAGGCCGACGAGTTCGAGCACCTCGTCGACCCGCGTGCGCTCCAGGCCCATCACCATCGCCGAGAGGGTGAGCACCTCGCGGCCGGTGCGCCCGGAGTGCTGCGCCGACGCGTCCAGCAGCACCCCGACCCGGCGGCCCGGGTTGGGCAGGTGCCGGTAGTCGTGGCCGAGTACGGTGCAGCGTCCGGAGGTCGGCGGGGTGAGGCCGATCATCATGCGCATGGTGGTCGACTTGCCGGCTCCGTTCGGGCCGAGGAAGCCGGTGATGACTCCGGGCCGCACGCCGAAGGTCACACCGTCCACGACCGTGTGGCCGCCGTAACTCCTGCTCAGGCCGCGGACGTCGATCGCGAAGGAGCCGAAGTCGCCCTGGGCGTTGCCGGTTCCGCTCATGCCGGCCGCCTCCCGCGCACCGCGCGGACGGCCACCGCGACACCGCAGACCAGGCCGAGCACCAGGCCCACGAGCTCGATCACCGTTCCGGAGAAGGCCGTCACCTTGGACGCCGCGCCCAACTGGTCGCGCATCTTGGGCGTCACGATCCCGCCGAAGGAGATGAAGACCGCGATCAGCGCACCGAGCGGCGGAGCCCACCGCCGGCGCAGCGCGAGCAGCGCCGCGCCGGCCAGCAGGACGACGACGCCCGGCGGGACGACCGGGTAGTCCGCGCCGCCCGCGCGCTGCACGTAGATTCCCAGGGCCGCGGCGGTCATCCCGCCGACGGCCAGTCTGCGCGTCGTGTCCGCCCGGTGCGGCTGTGCCTGATGTCGTTGGTTGACCATGCGCCCATCGTGGGTCGCGGCGCGCCCGCGGACGTCGGCTGCCGGGCGGCAGTCGCCGTACGCAGATCCGCGTACGCCGGCTGCGCCGCCACGTCGGGGCGGGCCGTCACGTCAGGGCGGGGCGTCACGCCCCGTCGGCGAGCCCGGACTGGTAGGCGAAGACGACCAGTTGGGCACGGCTCCTGGCGCCGAGCTTGACCATCGCCCGGCTGACGTGGGTGCGGGCCGTGGCCGGGCTGATCACGAGCCGCTCGGCGATCTCGTCGTTGTCGAGCCCTTCCGCGGCCAGGACGACGACCTCGCGCTCCCGGTCGGTGAGGGAGCGCAGCTGCGGATGCGGCTTCAGCGACCGGGGCGACGCCGAGACGAACTCGCGCACCACCTTGCGGGTCACCGACGGCGACATCAGCGTGCCGCCGTCGACGACGGAGCGGATCGCCTGGAGGAGTTCGGCCGGTTTGGTGTCCTTGAGCAGGAAGCCGCCGGCGCCGTGGCGCAGGGCGTCGAAGATGTACTCGTCGTGTTCGAACGTGGTGAGCATGATGACCTTGGTGCCGGCGAGTGCCGGGTCCGCGGTGATGCGCCGCAGGGCGGCGATGCCGTCGATGCCCGGCATGCGGATGTCCATGAGGATGACGTCCGGTCGCGTCTGCCGCGCGACGGCCACCGCGGCCAGCCCGTCCGCGGCCTCGCCGGCCAGCGCCATGCCTTCCTCGTTCTCCACGAGGGTGCGCAGGCCGAAGCGCACGAGGTCCTGGTCGTCGACGACGAGCACGGTGATCATGACGGGGCTCCGAGGGGAAGTCGGGCACGCACCTCGAACGTATCCCGGGCGGAGGGCGCGGCGGTGAGTTCCCCGCCGAGGGCGAGGGCGCGCTCGCGCATGCCGGCGATGCCGGAACCGCCGCCGCCCGAACGTCCGTTGCCCGTCGACCCGTTGCCCGCGGTCTCGTCGCCCGCGCCCCCGCCGGCACTCGTGCCCGACGCGCCGGCACCGGGCGGCGCCGCGACGGCGGGATCGGCAACCACCGGATTGGCGACCACGGGGTTGGTGACGACGATCGACACGCTGTCGCGCGCGTAGCGGATGCCGACCGTGGCCTGCCGGGCCCCGCTGTGCCGCAGCACGTTGGTCAGCGACTCCTGGATGATCCGGTAGCCGGTCAGCTCCACCGCGACCGGCAGGGCGGCCGCGGCGTCGCCGTCGACGTCGAGCCGTACGTACACCCCCGCCTCGGCCATCCGCTGCCGCAACTCGTCCAGCCGGACCAGGCTCGGCACCGGGAACCGCTCCGGGCCGGCGCCGGTGCGGCGCACCACGGCGAGCGCGGCCCGCAGCTCGTCGAGCGCCTCGCTGCTGGTGCGGCTGATCGCCTCCAGCGCCACTTCCGCCTGTTCGGGCTTCCTGGCGAGCACGTGCAGGGTGATGTCGGCCTGCATCTTGATCGCGGCGAGGCCGTGGCCGACGATGTCGTGCACCTCCTGGGCGACACGGAACCGTTCGTCGTCCACGCTCTGCCGGATCACCTCGGCGCGGGCCCGGGTCGCCGTCTCGTGCCGCAGCCGGAGCGCGTACCCCAGGGCGAAGGGCACCACCGCCCAGGCGGAGACCGGGATGGCCCCGGACACGCCGAGCCCGGAGTCACGGACGATCAGGTGCGGCAGGACCAGCACGAGCCCGCCCGCGGCGTACGGCACCGCTCCGGCCAGGGGCGCGTGCCTGGCCGCGGTGTAGACGGCGATCATGAAGGTGGCGATGATCGGCCCGTAGGCGTACCCGAGGTCCAGGTAGCCGGCGGTGCAGACCGCCACCACCGCAAGCGTGGCCAGCGGCCACCTGCGGCGCAGCGCCAGGACCAGCGCGGCCGTCACGAACAGCGCGAAGCCCCGGGCGTCGATGGGCACCTCCGGCCGCTGCGGGCTCCCCTCGAACCCCGTGCCGACGGCTCCGGCGACGGCGATCACGACCGCCGTCACGGCGTCGCCCAGCAGCCACCCGCTGGTCCTGGTACGGCCCGCGCTCCCCTGCCGCCGGCTTCCGATCGGTACCGCGACCACCCGCGCCGTCTCCTCTCCCCCGCCCCGACGTCCCCAACCTGCTCAGCATGGTCCGGGCGGAGCCGGGCCGCGTCCGCCCCAGGGCGGCATCCGCACTACGCGGATCGGAGTACGTCCCGGAGCACGTCCTGGAGTACGCGGGCCGCCCGCCGACCGGCCGATGTCACAGATCGGGTCGCCCGCCGGTCGTTCAAGGCAGCGGCACCCCGCGACGGAGTGCCCGGCAACCTCATCGCCCGGCTCGCAGCACAGAACGGAGAGAACGTGTTCGCCGCTTACGTCACGGTCACCATCCTCGGTGTGGTCTTCAACGGCGCCGCCGCCGTCACCTACCTGATCGGCCACGAATACCCCAAGACCCAGGCGGACATGAAGGGGATAGCCCGCAAGTGGGTGCCGGTGCTGGGCATGTTGCTGGCGGCGGGCACCGTGGGGCTGGCGGCCGGGTTCGCCGTGCCGCTGCTGGGGACCCTCGCCGCCTGCGGCCTCGTGCTGTACTTCATCGGCGCGATCTTCGCCCATCTGCGGGTGGGCTCGCGGAACATCGTGGGCGGGATCGTCTTCCTCGCCACGGCGGTGGCCGCCCTGACCCTCGGCCTGGCCGACCACGGACCCTGGTGACCGGGGAGCCGCGCCCAGCGCGTGCCCTGCGCGTGCGTTGCCCGTTTCCAGCGCGCGCCCTGCCCGTTCCCCGCGCGCCCCGCCCCGGGCGGACACCGTCCGGCTACTCGCGGACCTCGGCGTCCACCAGCGGCCGCACGTCAGCGCGGTCCGTGCCCAGGCCCGCGAGCAGGCGCAGCCCGTCCTCGGAGGGGCTGCCGGGAGCCGCGGTCAGCACCAGCAGCTCCATGCCGGACGCGTCGGGCAGCGAGAAGTTCTCCTGGTGCAGGTCCAGCAGTCCGACCAGCGGGTGCCGGTACGCCTTGCGTCCGTGCGTGCGGGCGCGCACGTCCGCGCGGGCCCACAGGCGGCGGAAGCGGTCACTGCCCATCGCGAGCTCGCCGATGAGCGAGGCCAGGCGGGGGTCGTCGGGGTACTTTCCGGCGGCCAGCCGCAGGTGCCCGACCACGTCCACGGTGCAGTCCTCCCAGCCCGCGTAGAGACCGCGCTCGGCCTCCTCCAGGAAGATGTGCCGGGCGGTGTTCAGGCCCGCCACCGGCCGGCCGTAGAGGAGGCCGGCCAGGCGGTTCCCGGCGAGCACGTCCATGCGGTGGTCCACCAGCAGCGCGGGCGCGTCGCCGACCAGGTCCAGGACGCGCAGCAGTTCGGGCCTGACCCGTCCGCCGGGCGCCTTCGCGCGGCGGCGGCGCTGCCGGGCCAGCCGGCACAGGTGGTCGCGTTCGGTCTCGTCGAGGCCGAGGACGCGGGCGAGCGCGTCGAGCACCTGGAGGGAGGGCTGGGTCGCACGGCCCTGCTCCAGGCGTACGTAGTAGTCGACGCTGACGCCGGACAGGTGCGCGACCTCCTCGCGGCGCAGCCCCTCGACCCGGCGGCGGCTGTCGGTGGCGAGGCCGAAGACCGCCGGGTCGACCCGGGAGCGCCGGGTCCGCAGGAAGCCCGCGAGATCGTCCATGACCTCCAGTATGGCCTCGGCGGCGCCGCGCGAAGGTGGTCCTGCCGATACCAGGAAGTCCCGTCCGACGGAAGCGGCGCCCCTGAACAGCGGGCGACGCGGTGCCCAGAATCGAAGGCACCCACCCGATCCGAAGGAGTCCCCCGTGAAGACGCTGATCGTCCACGCCCACCCGGAGCCGAAGTCGCTCAACGGCTCGCTGAAGGACCTCGCGGTGTCCACGCTGGAGAGCGCCGGCCACGAGGTGCTGGTGAGCGATCTCTACGCGATGAACTGGAAGGCGGTGGTGGACGCCGCCGACTACGGCCCGCACGCCTCCAGCCCGCTGAAGGTCGCCCGCGACTCCGGCCGGGCCTTCGACGCCGGGGCGCTCGGCCCGGACGTCCGCGCCGAGCAGGAGAAGCTGCTGTGGGCCGACACGGTCATCCTCCAGTTCCCGCTGTGGTGGTACTCGATGCCCGCCATCCTCAAGGGCTGGGTGGACCGGGTGTTCACCTACAACTTCGCGTACGGCGTCGGCGAGCACAGCGCCACCAAGTACGGCGAGCGCTTCGGCGAGGGCTCCCTCGCGGGCAGGAGGGCGCTGCTGTCGGTGACCGCCGGCGGCCCGGAGTCGCACTACGCCGCGCGCGGGATCAACGGCCCCATCGACGACCTGCTGTTCCCGATCCAGCACGGCATCCTCTACTACCCGGGCATCGAGGTGCTGCCGCCCTTCGTGCTGTACGGCACCGACCGGATGACCGACGAGGAGTACCCGGATGTCGCCCGGGCCTGGCAGCAGCGGCTGCTCACCCTGGAGACGACCGAGCCGATCGCGTTCCGGCGGCAGAACTTCGGCGACTACGAGATCCCGTCGCTGCACCTGAAGGAGGGGCTGGAGCCCGCGGGCCGCACGGGTTTCGGGCTGCACGTGGGCAACTGACGCGAAGGGGTGCGGCCTGCGCGGCGCAGACCCGGTCGGGCTACGCGTCAGTGCGCCGCGTGCGCCAGTGCGCGGGGTGCGCCAGTGCGTGGGGTGCGTCAGTGCGTGGCGCGGAGGCCGGCGACGAGGAGGGAGATCAGGCGGCGCGGGTCGTAGTCGGGGTCGCTGTCCGCGCCGACGCACAAGTTGCCGACGCCCCGCATGAGTTCGAGCCCGTCGAGGCGGTCGGCGCCGTCGAGGTCGGCGCGGATGTCGCCGTGTTCGACGGCGGCGTCGAGGAGCCGGTCGCAGACGGGGGCGAGCCGGTCGACGAAGTGCGCGTGCAGCGCGTCGAACCCGGGGCTGTCGGGCCGCAGGACGGCGGCGAGCCCGTGCTTGGTGACGAGGAAGTCGACGAAGAGGTCGACCCACTGCCGCAGGGCGTCGTACGGGGTGGCCGCGCTCGCGAGGAGCGCGGGGCCGGCGGCGGCGCAGGCGTCGACCTGGTGGTGGTAGACGGCGACGATGAGGTCCGCGCGGGTCGGGAAGTGGCGGTAGACGGTGCCGACCCCGACCCCGGCCTTCTCCGCGATGGCGCGTACCGGCGCCTCGACGCCGGAGGCGACGAAGACCTCGGCGGCCGCGTCCAGCAGGGTCTGCTGGTTGCGCCGGGCGTCCTTGCGCCTGGACCCGGCCGGTCCGCTTCCCGTGCCGCGAGCGCTGCCGTCCACGTCGTCCACGTCGTCCACCGCGTGATCCTCCCAGGAGCTTGCAAAGCGGAACGTTGCTCCGTATCGTTGGCGGAGCGAGGTTCCGTTTCGTGCATTGTGGCAGATCGGGGGCCGGCCACCAAGCCGTCCCGCGCCGCGGCACGCCCTCCTCGCGCTCTCGCTCCCGCCCGGCAGGACCCTCGGCGCCACACCGGCCGCCCGCTGCCGGGCGCATCGAACGGAAGGCAGCTCCATGTCCGACCCGACCACTGCGACCATCTCGACCACATCAGCCACTTCCGGCACTTCAGGCGCCTCTGGCACATCCGCGACCGTGATATCCGCACGGCCGGTCGTCCTGCCCGCCGCGCCCGAGCGCGGCGAGGACCTCCAGGTCCGCGTCTCCGCCCCCGCCGACGGCCACCACCTGCCCGTCGTCGTCTTCTCGCACGGCTTCGGCGGGTCGATGAACGACTACGCCCCGCTCGCGGACTTCTGGGCCGCCCACGGCTTCGTGGTCCTGCAACCCACCCACCTCGACTCCCGCACCCTCGGCGTTCCCGCCGAGGACCCCCGCACCCCCCGCATCTGGCGTTTCCGCATCGAGGACCTCACCCGCGTCCTCGACGGGCTCGACCTGCTGGAAGCCGCCGTGCCGGGCCTCGCCGGGCGCGTCGACCACGACCGCGTCGCGGTGGCCGGCCACTCCTGGGGCGCCCAGAGCGCGAGCACGCTGCTCGGCGCCCGCGTCCTGGACTCCGCCGGGGTGCCCGGCGAGGACATGACCGACCCCCGCGTCAAGGCCGGCGTCCTGTTCGCCCTGACCGGTCTGGGCGACGAGCTGACCCCGTTCGCCGCCGAGCACTTCTCCTTCATGCGGCCGTCCTTCGACGCCATGACCGCGCCGGCCCTCATCGTGGCCGGCGACCACGACCAGTCCGCGCTGTCCACCCGCGGCCCCGACTGGTTCACCGACCCCTACACCTACAGCCCGGGCGGCAAGAGCCTGCTCACGCTCTTCGGGGCCGAGCACTCGCTCGGCGGCATCAACGGGTACGAGTCCACCGCCACGACGGACGAGAACCCGGCCCGCGTCGCGCTGGTCCAGCGGCTCAGCACGGCCTTCCTGCACAGCGCGCTCCGCCCCGAGGACACCGGCTGGAAGGCAGCGGCCGCCGCGCTGGCCGAAGACCCCAGCCCGCTGGGGACGTTGGCGAGCAAGTAGGCGTCAGCAGGACCCGCCACCGTCGAGATAGCCCAACAGGAAGTTCTGATAGGGCTGGTACGCCTTGTGGACGACGGCGGGGTCCACCAGCCAGGCGTCGTACGCGCGGGTCTGCGCCGCGTCGGCGCCGTCGACCAGCCGTCCGCTCGACGGGTCGAGGAACGCCCGGCCCGCGCTGAACCGCTTGGCGTACACATCCGGTTGCCCGGACGTGGTGGTCTTCGGGTGCGCGGGATCGGCGACGGCGGGGAAGTGCTCGCCGTTGACGACGAAGCCGGCCACCCGCTGCTCCCACGAGTCCAGCACGAGACTGTCGCACGAGGTGGCCTTGTCGGGGTCGGGTGCGGCCCGCCGCACCGTGGTGACCAGACTCTGCTGCGACTTCAACGACTCCAGCGCGGAGTCGGGCGTACGGGAGGGCGCGGGCTTGGGCGCCGCGTGCCCTCCCCCGCACCCGGTCAGCGCGGCCGTCACGGCAGCCGCGACGGCGATGAGCGGGACGGCCGGTGATCGGCGCACGATGAGCTCCCCCCGGAGACGTGGGGCGCAGCCTAACCCGGCCCTCCCGCGCCCCGCGCCGCCCTCCGCGAAGTCTTCACGAGAGGAGCGCGTCCACCGGGGACACGGGCTCCCAGCGCGGATCGCGGCCCGTCAGCCGCGCGGTGACCCGCGCCCAGGCCGCCTCGTCGGAGCCGAGCCGGACCCGGACGAGGCGGGCCAGCGCCGCGAGTGCGGCGGCCGCCTCGGACGGGGCGTCGGTGCGGCGGGCGGCGCTGCCGAGGTAGTCGAGGACGAGGGCCGCAGGGGCGGCCACGTCCAGCAGGTCGGTGGCGGTCAGCAGGCCGGACGTGAGGAGGCCGTCGAGTTGGGTGACGGTCGCGCAGTGGTAGAGGCCGGCCACCCCGTGGCGGGCGCGCGCCCGGGTGAGTGCGGCGCCGTCGGGCAGGCCGGACGGGCCGGGCTCGCGCACCGACCCGGCATAGCGCAGCCGCAGTTCGGGGGGAGCGAGCGACATGCCGATCAACTCCTCCCAGTACGGCAGCGGTTCCTCCTGGTGCGCGGCCTCCAACGCCTGCCAGTCGGCGCCGACCGGGTCCGCCGTCACGGCGCTCGTCGCGGTCCAGCGGTGGGAGGCGCGGCGGAGCTTCTTGACCATCTTGGCCGGGGCGCGTTCCCGGTCGAGCCGGGCGCGGAGCACGGCGGCCGGATCACGGGAGTCCAGCGCCTTGACGCACAGCTTGGTGGCGGCCTGGCCGAGCGGGCCGCGGCCGACCAGCGCGGTGAGGCGGGTCGCGCCGCCGTGTTCGAGGAGGCTCAGGCAGCCGAACACCTGCTGGACGAAGCCGAGTTCGGTGGCGTACCGGACGAGGATCTCCTCGACCAGGTCCGGCTCGGCCGAGCCGAGCCACCGCATGCCCCCGGCCGGCCCCGCCGACGGATCGGCCCGCACCTCGGCGAGCACCAGCGCGGCGACCGGCTCCATGGGCGCGCCCGTGCCCGTAGCCGTAGCGGCGTCCGTACCGGCATCCGTACTGGCATCCGTGCGTGCGGCTCCTGCCGCTGCCTGAGCCGCTGCCGCCGCAGCCGTACGACGCGACGACCGCTCGACGACGCGGCGTACGACGAGGGGATCGCGGGTGTGTCGCAGCAGCGCGAGATCGGTGCCGGGGTCGTCGACGTCGGCCAGCCGCGCGGCCAGGCCGTCTTCGAGCCAACGCTGCTGGGTGGCGAGGACCCGCAGGGCCCGCGGGTCGCGGCCGGCGAGCAGCCGTTCGAAGGCCGGGCGCGGTATGTGGTCGTGGCGCAGCAGGTACGCGGCGAGCAACCACGGTCCGTCGGGGCCGAGTCGGGACAGCACCGCGTCGATCACCTCGGCGTCGGCCAGGCACAGCAGGGTGCCCACCGGCCAGACCCACAGGTGGTCGCCGTGTGCCAGGAGCCCGAGTGCCTCCTCAGGGGTGCCCGGGCGCGCTGTGTGCCGGTCCCAGGACGGCCGGCCCGCCCCGTCCTCCGGCCCGACCTCCGCCTCCGCGCCGGGCCCGGCTCCTGCCCGCGCCCGCGACAGCAGCTCCAGCCAGGTGTCCTCGACGGCCGCCTGCCCCGCCACCGCCGCCAGCCGGAGCCATCCCTCGGGGTCGGCGCCGAGTTCGGAACGCAGGCGCCGGGCAAGGGCGTTGCGCCATCCGACGGGGAAGGCCGACCGCCGCCAGTCGTGCGGGAGGCTCAGCAGGCGGTACGCGGGCAGCCAGCCGAGCAGGTCGTCGGCGGTCAGGATGCCCTGGGTGTAGGCGAGTTCGGTGAGGACCGCGCTGGACCCCCAGGACTCCGGGAGCTTCCCGCGCACCGTCGCGGACGCGGGCGCGGCGTACCAGGAGCCGTGGTCCGGTGGCTCGACCTCCCGCGCCGCGCACGCGCCGGCGAGCCACCCCGGGGTGGCGAGGCCGGGGCTGTCCGCCCAACTGGTGCCCGCCAGGAAGCGCAGGACGCCGACGTCCACGGGATCGGGCGGCGCCGCGTCGGCCGGGGCGAGGGTACGGAGCAGGTCGAGGGCGGACAGCGCGGCCCGCTCGACGGCTCCCCGTGGCTTCAGCGGCGGGTCGTACCGCTCCCCCGCGACCCCCGAACCTCCCGCCGCGAGCGCGTCGTCCCCGGCGGAAGCCTCGGCGGAGGCCCCGGCCGCACCGGACTCCCCGGACTCCTCCGACCCCTGCGGCCCCTCCGCCGCCACGGCCTCCGCCGCCGCCGCGATCAACTCCCTCAGCCCGCCCGGATATTCGGGCAGCAGCCGGTCGAACGCCGCCCACGCCTCGGCCGAGTCGCCGAGATGCGCTTCGGCCGCCGCGCGCAACTCCCCCACCGCGGCACCGGTGAGCAGGCCGCGCCCCTCCAGCGCGCTCAGCGCCGCGAGCGCCCGGACAGCCGGCCGGGCGGCCCGCACCAGCTCGACCGGGTCGAGCAGCCCCGCCGCGACCACCCCCTCCGCCCACAGCTCGGCGCCGTAGTCCAACTCCTCCTCGGCCAGGCGGCGTTCGGGCGGCGAGATGTTCCCGGAGCGCCGACCGCCGGTGCGCCAGGGCTCGTTGAGCACGCTCAGCCTGAACGCGAGCCGCTGCTCGTCGCTCGCCCCCTCGTGCCGGGCCAGCTCCTCGCACGCCTTGGGCATGAACGGGCGCTCCACGTGTGCCTTGTGCAGCGCGTGCAGGTCGTGCGCGTACGGCTCCGCCAGCAGGTCACGCAGCGTGCTGGTGCCGCGGGTGACGGCGAGCAGGCCCGGCAGCCGCCCGGGGTCGTCGTACGGCTCGCCCCGCGCGTACAGCCGGCGCAGGGCGTCGCCCGAACCGTCCTCCTCGGCCAGCGCCGCGGCGACGGCCCCGTGTACGGGCCGGGTCAGGTGGCCGGTGACGGCCGGGTCGTCCAGCAGGCCGCGCAGCGCCTCGGGGCCGCCGCGCGCCCAGACCCGGGCCAGGGCGTACTGCTGGGCCACGCCCCGGGCACCGGCGCCCAACGCCCTTGCCGTCAGCGCCGGATCGCCCGAGCACAGCAGCGGCGCGAGCCAGGTGCGCGGCACATCGGCGCCCGGGTCGGTCAGTTCGGCCCGCAGCGCCTCGTCCATCGGCACCGTGTCGAGCCGGCGGGCGAGCGTACGGCGCAGGGAGTACGTGGCGCGCGGGTTGCGGTAGACCGCCGCCCCGACCGCCGGGTCCCCGACGCCGAGCAGCCGCGCCAGCACCCTCGGGTCGAGCCGGGAGTGCCGGGCCAGCGCCACCCGGGCGCGGGTGCCGCCGTGCTCCGTGACGGCCGCGGTCAGGCCCGGCCCCGGCAACGCCCCACCGGACAGCAGCAGTTCCACCGTACGGTCCGGCAGCGCCGCCAGCGCGACGGCCGCGTGCTCGGGCGCGGCGTGCTCGATCAGGAGCGCGAACGTGTCGTGCACGCTGCGCGGCGCCGGCGCCCGCAAGGCGCCGCCCGACGGGGCCGGCGGCACGGGCGGGGCCTCGTCGGCGAGCAACTCGGGCACGCTGCCGGGGTATTCGGCGAGCGCGTCGTGCACCCGCAGCCACCGCGCGGCGCTGCCGCCCAGCCGCTCCGCCACCAACGCGCGCAGCCCGCCCGCCACTTGCTCGTCCACCCCGCCGGCCGCGGTGATCCGCGCCGCCGCGGTACGCGCCGGCCGCGCGGCCGCCAGCGCCGCCGCCGGGCCCCCGCCCCGCGCCGCGCCCGTTCCCCCGCCGGCCCCCGCTCCCATCGTCAACGCGATCAGTTCGCGCACGACATGGGCCCCCGCACCGCTCTTCGTTCCCGTCACGACCGCCACCCTACGAACGGGGTCCGACAACCGGGGCGGCCCGGGTCGCTCAGAGGAGCGCCGCGCCCGTCGCCGCCTCGTACAGGCTGAGGCCCGCGAGGACGACCATGACCGCGGCCGCGACCTTGGTGATCAGGGACAGCGGCACCCGCTTCATCAGGAGGCGGCCGCCGAAGATCCCGAGGGCGCCGACCGCCCAGAGCCCGAGCACGGCGCCGATGGCAACGGAGACGGGGTTGTCGTAGCGCGCCGCGAGGTTCGCGGTCATGATCTGCGTGAGGTCGCCGAACTCGGCGACGAGGATGAGCATGAAGCCCGCCCCCGACACCTTCCAGAAGCTCTGGCCGGCCGGCTCCTTGACCTCCTCCTCGTCCTCTCCCTTGGACAGCAGCAGCATGGCGGCGCCGCCGAGGAAGAGGAGGCCGACGACGCCCTGCACCCAGCGGTGCGGCAGCAGCGTCAGCAGGCTGCCGGCGGCGATCGCGAGCGCGACATGGACGACGAAGGCGGCGGCGACGCCGACGAAGACGTAGGACGGGCGGTAGCGGGTCCCGAGCATGAGACTGGCGAGCGCGGTCTTGTCGGGGAGTTCGGCCAGGAAGATCACGCCGAAGACGACGGCGATGACGCTGATGCTGAGCACGGAAGCTTTTCCTCGATCGGTCGGGGCGGCCGCACCGAGAGGACCATGGGCTTTCCAGGGGTCGCTTCGGCACGGCAGCGTCAGGACACTGCGGCCGAAGGTCTCGCTGGCGGGCACGCGCGGTGCACCGCCTCCGGGCGCCGGCCCGGCACGTCCGCGCACCTCGCGATGCGGAACGGCCCGGCAGTATGTCGACGGTCCGGCGAAGAGCTACTCCCCTTCTGCTGCCCTCATCGTACGGCATCCCGCCCCCGGCCCGGCCGGGGGCGACCGCGCACGGTCACGCTCCCGAGCGGCGCGCTCGCCTACGGTAACGGGCCCGCGAGGGCGCGACACCGCACGACCCGCCATCCCGCCGTAGGCTCACGCCTTCCGCCCCCGCACGACCTCGGCCCACGAGCGTCTGTGCGGCGGCTCACCATGCCGGGGCCGGGTGATCCGGCCGCGCGCGACCAGTTCCAGCACCACCGCCACGGACACCGCCTGCACCGCCATCAACGCGATCAGGACGAAGAACTGCACCGCGCCGGCCGACACCGGGCTCGCCCCGCCCAGCAGCATGCCGACGAACGCCCCCGGCAGCGTCACCAGGCCCACCGTCCTGGTCTGGTCGAGCCCCGGGATCAGCGCGCCCGAGGCCGCCGGCCGGGCGATCTCCATCCGCGCGTCCCGGTCGCTGAGGCCGATCGCCATCGCCGCCTCCACCTCGCCGGCCCGCCCGGACAGCTCCTCCAGCGCCCGCCGCCCGCCCAGCACGGTGGCCGTCAGCCCGCCGCCGATGAGGATGCCCGCCACCGGGATCAGCGCGATGCCGTCGATCGGCACCAGCCCGCTGAGCACCAGCACGGCCACCACGGGCAGCGCGCCGGCGCCCACCGGCACCGCGGCCCAGCGCCAGGTACGGTCGGTGGTGACGCGCCGCCCCGCCGTTCGCGAGGCGACCGCGTACATCAGCAGCACGAAGGCGAGCAGCGCGGCCTGGTGCTTGACCACCCACCCGATCAGCGCGGACACCGCGGCGAGCTGCACCGCGGCCCGGACGCCGGCCAGCACGATGCCGTGCGCGTAGTTCTCCCGCACATCGGCCAGCCGCGCGTAAGCAGCGATGCCCGCCGCCGCCACCAGCAGCACCGCGAGCACGATCCCGAGCGTCCGGTTCACCGGCAGCAGCGACGAGGACGACGAAGACGCCAGGAAAGAAGCGGGTGATCCGAGCGAAGAGGGCAAAGGGATCGAAGGGAACGAAGGGAGCGAGACGGCCGGGAAACCGCCGGACTCGGGCAGAAGAACGGCGCCGGCCGCTGTCACGGGACTGGACCACCTCACACTTGGCGTGCGGTTTCGTCGCCGACTCCGCAGAATCTGCGCCGAACCGTTTCCGCGAGAGTATTCCCGCCGTAATAACGCCGTGATTGTCTATTACGTCACGTGCCCTCGACGGAACCGCGGTCCACTACTGGCGTACGCTGTACGGCTGACGGCGGATGAAGATCCGCCGCTCGTTGACGCGACACCGGAAGCAGGTCTCCGGGGCACTTCGCAGACGGGCTCGCAGGACCAAGGCACCAGACCAAGGCACGACACGGGCACGACGGCGAAGGGCGAGGAGGCGTAGTGCTGCATCACCTGGGCTCCCTCTTCGAGTGGCCGTGGATCTACGTTCTCGTGGCGCTCTCCGTGCTGCTGGACGTGTTCGTCCCGGTCCTGCCCAGCGGCGTCCTGGTGATCAGCGCGGCCACCGCCGGCTCGACCGGCGCCAGGGACGGCATCCTCGACATCCTCGTGCTGCTGGTGTGCGCGGCGACCGCGTCCTGCGCGGGCGATCTGCTCGCATACCGGCTCGCCTGGCGCGGCGGGGCGTGGTTCGACCGGCGCATCGCGAACTCGCGACGGCTCGCCGCCGCCCATGAACGGCTCGGACAGGTGCTCAACAGCGGTGGCGGCGCCCTGGTGGTGCTGGCCCGCTTCGCGCCCGCCGGCCGCAGCGTCGTCAGTCTCGGCGCCGGAGCGGCCCGCCGCCGCCCGCGCGACTTCCTGCCCTGGTCGGCGCTGGCCGGGGTCTGCTGGGCCACCTACAGCGTCGGTCTCGGCTGGATCGGCGGCCGGTGGCTGGGCGCGAGCTGGTTCGGCACCCTGATGTCGTTCATCGCACTGCTGGGCGCCGGGGCCTTCGCCGCGCTGATCTTCCGCCGCGAGCGGCGGATAGCGATCGAGGCGGCCGAGTTCGCCGCCGCGCCGCTCACCGCGGGTACGTCGGCGACGGCCCCCGTCGTGACACCTGACGCGACACCTGCCGTGACACCCCTCGCGACGCCCCTCGTGGCCCCTGTCACAGCGGCCTCCGCGGCGGCGCCGCTCTCGACACCGATCGCCCCGCTGATTCCGCCGCTGGTTCCCCCGCTCATCCCGCCGCGGCCGGCCTTCTCCCCCTCGCTCTCCTCTTCGCTCGCCGGCAACCCGCTCGGCATCCCGCCGCAGACCACGCCGCCGGTGGGCGGCGCGGTGGTGGAGGCGCGCTGACGCGCTGAGCGCCCGGCGCCGCACTGCCCGCGCGCGGCGCCGAGCGCCTCCGCGCCGGCCTGCGGCCCCTACGGCCACCCCGGTCCGCCTCGTCCCCGCCACCGGCCGCCGCCGGTCAGCGACGACGCCGTCTGGACGACGGGTAGCTCCACCCGGAGCCGACCCCGGCCAGGTGCAGCGCGACGCAGAACGCACCGGCCAGCAGCAGGCTGAATGGCGTGAAACCGGCGTCCGTTCCGGTGCTGGTCGCGTTGACGATGTACCCGATGGCGAAGATGACGGCGCCCACGGCAGCAAGCATGTGAAGCCTCCTTGAAGCGGTCGGCGCCGGAGTAGGCGCCCCGAGCGCCCGGTCGGCGCCCTCAGACCCTCGCCTTCCCCCCAACCCCCATGCGACGCACATCAGTTCGCACCCCAGGGACGGATGCCCACGGAGCCGCACGGAACCGGACGGATCACCCCGGCCGGAGCCCCGCTTTCCAGAATTTCGGAAAGTATTCTCACTCGATCCGGCAATAGTCAGCACTCTGCGTACTGGAAAGAATTGGGCCGTATCAGCTCCTTACGGGAAGGACAGTCCATGTCGGTTGATGCGGGTCAGGACACCGCACAAGGCAATCCGCAGGACGCTCACGCGCGGACCAGTCTCGACACTGCCGCCGCGCGGAATCTGGCGACCACCACGAAGTCCACCCCGCAGATGCAGGGCATCTCGTCCCGCTGGCTGCTCAAGGTGCTGCCGTGGGTGCAGGTCAACGCGGGCACGTACCGGGTCAACCGCCGGTTGAGCTACGCGGTGGGCGACGGCCGGGTGACCTTCGTGAAGACCGGCTCCGAGGTCCGGGTCATCCCGCAGGAACTGGGCGAGATCGCCGCGCTGCGGTCGTTCGACGACGTGGCGGCACTCACCGCGCTGGCGGATCGTTTCGTCCAACGGGAGTACGCGGCGGGTGACGTGCTGGCCGAGGCCGGCCGCCCGGCGGACACCGTCTTCCTGATCGCCCACGGCAAGGTCGAGAAGATCGGCGAGGGGTCGTACGGCGAGCCCACCCAGCTCGGCTCGCTCGCCGACGGCGCCTACTTCGGCGAGCAGGCGCTGCTGGGCGAGGACACCTGGCAGTACACCTCCAAGGCCGCCACCGCGACCACGGTGCTGGAACTGCCGCGGCAGTCGCTGCTGTCGCTGCTGGATGCCGCCCCACCGCTGCGCGAACACCTCGACGCGTTCCGGGCGATCCCGACCCAGCGCACCAACAAGCGCGGTGAGGCCGCGATCGAGCTGGCCTCGGGCCACAAGGGCGAGGCCGCGCTGCCGGCCACCTACGTGGACTACGAAGTCAAGCCGCGCGAGTACGAGTTGAGCGTCGCCCAGACCGTGCTGCGGGTGCACAGCCGGGTGGCCGACCTCTACAACGAACCGATGAACCAGACCGAGCAGCAACTCAAGCTCACCGTCGAGGCGTTGCGGGAGCGCCAGGAACACGAGCTGATCAACAACCCCGAGTTCGGCCTGCTCAACAACGCGGACTACGACCAGCGCATCCAGCCGCACGCCGGGCCGCCGCTGCCCGACGACCTGGACGAGCTGATCAGCCGCCGCCGCAACACCCGCTACCTGCTCGCCCACCCGCGCACCATCGCCGCGTTCGGCCGCGAGTGCACCCGCGCGGGCATCTACCCGGACCCCGTGGAGGTGAACGGCTCCACCGTCCCCGGCTGGCGCGGCGTGCCCATCCTGAGCTGCAACAAGATCCCGGTCACCGAGGCCAGGACCAGCTCGATCATCGCCATCCGTACCGGCGAGGACAACCAGGGCGTCATCGGTCTCAACCAGACCGGCCTGCCCGACGAGTACGAACCGGGGCTCAACGTCCGCTTCATGGGCGTCGACGAGAAGGCGATCATCAGCTACCTGGTGACGACGTACTTCTCCGCCGCCGTGCTGGTGCCCGACGCGCTCGGCGTGCTGGAGAACGTCAACGTGTCCAACTGGCGCTGAGCCGTGCGGCGGAGCTGCCGCGGGGCCGTAGCGGCCACGGCGCGCAGCAGCCGCGGGACCTAGCAACCGCATGACAGCCGTACCGAGAAGGGCGGTTCCCCCACCGGGCCTGGTGGGGGAACCGCCCTCTTTCACGTCTCACGGCTCGGCGGTCGCGCCGCCGCTCACTGCCGGAGCACGATCTCCCGGAAGACGCTCGCGCTCACCGACAGGCCGTCGCCGAACGGCGCGTCCAGGTCCCAGATCAGGAAGAGCAGGAACGCGATGAGCGCGCTGAACAGTCCGGCGAGGAGCAACTCCCTTCCGGAGCGCCGGATCTGCAACGTGAAGATCAGCCCGACCGTGACCAGCGCCCCGGTGATCAGGCCGAACCACACCATCCCCGGCATCGTGGCCCCGAGACTCTGCCCCCGGTTCGTCCTGGCCTGGTCCACGGCCGTGACCTGGTCCAGCAGCGGCTGGTACGCCTGCTGGCCGAGGTCGCTCTTCGGGTCGTACTGCGTGACGTCGGTACGCACCTTGTCCAGCAACTGCGTGGCCCTGGGCGACAGTTCGTCGTGGTTCCGCATGTACGGCCATTCCTTGTCGGCGACATAGGAGGCGTACGCGTCCACGTCCGCGCGCACCTGGTCCCGTACACCGGCCGGGTAGACCTGCACCCGGGCCTTGATCTCGTGCAGGGCCTGCGCCTCGGCGAGCACGTCCGCCTGGGCGCTGCCGCGGCCCTCCCACACGCCCGCGATGGCCAGACCGAGCACGATCGCGTAGACCACGCCGATCATCATGACCATGTACTCGATGACGTCCGGGGTCTCGGACGGGTCGTCGTCGTCGGTGATCCTGCGCTGCCTGAGCACCACGACACTGATCACCACGGCACACACCGCGGCCATCGCGATGACCAGCACCAACCACTGTGACATGGGTGAACTCCCCCTCTTTCGCTAGCGGTTCCTGCGGTAGGTGTTGGAGCCCGGCCGCAGTACGGCCACGGCGAGCAGGGCGGGCACGGTGGTGAGCAGCATCGTCTCCATCACGGTGCGGGTGTGCCGCGTCGGCTTGCGCACGGCCTTGGGCGCGGGGGTCGGCCAGGCCACGGGTTGCGGCGGCGCGGCGGCGGGGCTCGGGGTGGCCTTGGGAGTGGGGGTGGGGGTCGGACGCGGGGTGGGGCTGGGTGGCGGGGGCGGTGGAGAAGCGGGCGGCGGTGCCACGGCCGCGCGGTGGGTGGGGGCCGGGGTCGGAGTGGGGGTCGGGGTCGGTTTCGGCTTCGGGGTGGGCGTGGGTGTGGGGGTGGGGGTCGACGGTGGCGGGGTCGTGGGTGGCGGGGTCGTGGGTGGCGGAGGTGGCGGCGGGGGCGGCTTCGGGTGGCAGGACGCCGGGGGGCGCGGGTGCCACAGCCAGCCCGACGGGAAGGTCCACGTGCCGGACCAGCCCCCGGTCCAGCTCCAGGTCCACGCCCAAGGCCAGTACCAGGGACCGCACTTCAGCGGCCAGGGCGAGCCCGGGAACGGGCTCGGGTGCCGATGCGTCCGCGGCCGGCCGGCGTGGTGCGCGCCGAGCTCCCAGAACGGGGGCCGTACGTGGGCCGGTTGCCGCGGGTACGGCGGCTGGTCGGTCCGGTCGGGCACGACCTCGGGTGTGCCGACCGTCGGAACCGGGGTGGGCGGCGCGCTGGTCGCCGCGGGAGCCGGGGAACGGGCAGGGACCTTGCTGGGGACGGGAGTTGGGGTGGAGGTAGGTGCCGGCGTACGGTTCGGCGTCGGTGCCGATGTCGGCGTAGGGCTCGGCACGCGGGTCGGCGTACGGCTCGGCGTCGGGTCAGGTTCCGCCGACGGGTTCGGGCCGTCCGGTGTCGCCCGCGAAGGCGCGGTGGCCCCTGGGCCGGACCGGTCGGGGTGGTGCGGCCGGTCCGGGCGGTCCTGGGGCGCCGCCGGTGCGTGGTTCGCGTGTGCTGGGTGCGGCGCGTACGCCGCTGGGCCCGAGTGCCGGGAGGACGCCGGGCCGGGCGGCCCTGACCGTTCTCGCGCGGCGCCCGGGCGGGCTGGTGGACGGGAGGTCGTACAGGCGCGGGCCGCGCGTATGCCGTCGGGGCAGCCGGGTCCGGGGGTCGCGGCCGCCACGCCGCTCAGACCCCATGAACCCGCTGCCATCACCACGGCGAGCGCCGCCCACATCCGGGCGAGCCTCCCCCATGAAGTGCTCACCCCTCCATGCTTCGCAGCACCACCGCGCACACCCGCGCGAACCCCCTTCGTTCACCCGAAAGGGTCAGCAAACCCCTAAACGTGTCGGCGTGTCGCCCAACGCCCTTTCATCGGGGGGCCGTTACGAGGGTGGGGCCGGGCACGGTGGGGAGCGGGTGCGTACGCCGGCGCCGCCCGCCGGTTCCGGGCGTCGCTCGACCGTTGCCGGCCCGGCCACCCGCCGCCCGGCCACCCGCTCCCGGCACCGCTCAGCGCGGGGCTCGTCCGGTCACCGTACGTCGCCCGCCGCGCCCAGCTCCTCCAGCAGCAGGTGCCACGGGTAGCCCACCGGGTCGTCGCCCTCCGGCGGGCCCGGCTCGAAGCCGCCCGGGCCGTGCAGCACCCGCACCCCGGCCAGCCGCAGCTCCCCCACCGACCGCTCGAACGCGGGATGCCGGGCGTACGCCGCGTTCAGGCACGGCATCGCGATCAGCGGGGTGCCCTTGCCGATCGCCTCCGCGGCCACCCCGACCACGAACTTGTCGGTGATCCCGGCCGCCCACGCGTTGATCGTCGTGAAGGTCGCCGGGGCCACCACGACCACGTCGGCCGGCGGCCAGACGTCCGGCTGCCCGGGCAACTTGTACTCCCAGCGCACCGGGTGCCCGGTCAGCACCGCGAGGCCGTCCAGCGAGTCCCCCAACCACCGCGCCGCGGTGGGCGTCAGCCCGAGGCACACGTCCCACCCGGCCCGCTGCGCGGACTCGATCACCCGCGCCACGTCGAACACCGGAGGCGCGGCGGAAGCGAACAGGTACAGGGTTCGAGTGATCATGATCCCCACTCAACCGCCCCACCCTTCACTCCGCAACCACGCCCTCCGCCCGCGCGGAAGCCGTCATGAAATACGTCACACCGTCGCAAGCAGGGCATACCCGGCGGCCGGGGCTCGGGCACGGCAACAGCCCCCGCCCGGCGACCGATCCGGGCGCGGCCGGCGCGGGGCCGAGGGAAGCCCCGCTCCGGACGGCCCCCGGGCCACCCCGGAGCCCCTTCCCCACCTCGCGGGCGCCTGGTACAGATGGTGAGGTTACCCCCGTACACCGGAAGTCTCGCCATGAACCAGGACAACACCACCGGCCTCATACCCTTCGCGATCGACCTGACCTTCGAGGAAGCCCGCCGCCGGGCCGAGGTCGTGGCCGCGCTCGGTCCGGACTGGGACCCGATGGCCGTCCTGCGGGGCGAGGACGAGGCGTACGCCCTCCTCTACTCGGACCTGGACGCCGACCAGCAGCGCACCTACGACCTGCTGGTGGCGGCCGGCGTCCTGCCGGGGACAGGGGAGGAGCCGGGTCGTGCGGCTGCCCATTGACCCGCACGCGGACATCGCCCGCCGCGCCTGGGTGGCCTGCCCCGTCTGCGACGACGCCCGCCACTGCGCGACCTGCGCGGCCCGCCGCAACTGCGGCGAGCACTGGCGCTACCTGCTCGCCAACAAGGGCCCGGTCATCCACCTCCAGTGCCCGCGCTGCACCCACATCTGGTCCGTGAACACCCGCCCCGGCACCACCCGCCCCACCGACGACACCCCGTTCTGACCCCCGCCCGCGGAAGAACCCTCACGGGGCGAGCCGGTACGGGGCGAGCCGGGCGGCCGTCGACCCGACGCCAGGGGGACCGGGCCGGACCGGTGGCGCGGCGGCGCGGAGGTGTGCCGCGGCGAATGTGGGTAGGGTTCCCGGGCCGCGGGGACGAGGGTGCGGCAGCGCGGATTCGGCCGGGGAGAGACTGTGGCGCTCTGGGATCAACTGCCCGCTCTGATAGGCGTCGTGATCGGTTCGCTCGGCTCGTACGCCGTGCAGACCTCGACCGAGCGCCGACGGTGGAGGCGGCAGCGGGAGGAGCGTTGGGACGAGAAGCGCTTCGAGACGTACGGCCGTTACGCCAACGTGCTCAAGGCGCAGTTGCGCGTCGCCCAGCGCATAGGCGCCGCCCTCGGATTCGCCGACGTGGCCGACCCGTTGCAGCCCGCCGACGGCCTCCCGCTCCTCGCCGACGCCGAGTCCCGCCGCGCGACGGAATGGGAGTCCGTCCTGCTGGTCGGTGACGCGGCGACCATCGCGGCGGCGCGGCGCTGGCACGAGACGATCTGGACCATCGAACTCCTCGTACGGGAGGGGCCGGCGGACCCCGCGATGTGGACCAGGGCCCACGCCCTGGCGAGCGCGGCACGCGATGCCTTCTACGCGAGCGCCCGACGCGACCTCGGCATCGCGGGAGACCCCCCGCCCTCGGGTTCATGGCCCCGGCAATGGCGAGCCGAACTCACCGGCTGAGCGCGGACCGGCTGCGGCACGTCGCCGAGGGGCGCTCCGCGGCTCGAACGCGGACGGTACGGCGCCGACACGCACCGCGCGGCGCACACCCGCACCGCACCCGACGCCAATGGACCGGCCTCCGTCAACAGCGCGACGGGGGCCTCAGTCTTTCCGGCTGGCGGCCACCGCGTCTGTGTACTGCTCGGTGGTCAAGTCGCCGTCCTCGATGCCCAACTCGACGAGGACCGCGCGTACATCGTCGAGCGCGGCGTCGACCTGGTCGTCCGGGACGATCGTCTCCAACTCGATCCAGTGCTGCCCGTCTACCTCCGGCACCTGCACGAGGGTGGCGAGCATCGAGCGGCCGTGCGCCTCAATCGAGTAATTCCGGCAGCGCTTCTCGAACTCGATCACGGGCGTGTACCCGAGGCCGCGCACGATCTCGTGCACCGCACTGGCGTCCGTGACGGCGGTCTCGGACTCCGGCTTGGAGCCGCTGGCGTCATCGACCCGGGCGCCCTTGTAAGTGAGGACCGTGCGGGTGCTGTCCGGGCCGTGGACGGTGCGTACCCGCAACTCGCGGTCCCCGCCGGTCAGCTCGCGGTCGGGGGTGTCGTAGTAGGTGTCGTGGTAGACCTCGGCGCGGCCGACCGCACGCTTCTCCAGCTCTGCGTGCACGTGCTCAGGATCGCGGACCCGCGCCTTCAGCTCTGCCTCGATCAACTGCCCCTCCTAGATGGTCCGCTCGGCATCGGCGGCGAGCGCGTCCAGCATCCTGCGGAAGCCGCCGTAGAGCGGGCCCGACGGCGTGTGCATCACCTTGTACACCGCAGACTCATGCCCCTCCCAGCCCGCGGTGAACGCGCTGACGTACATGGTGGTGTCCAGCCGGATGATCCGCCATGTGGGTAGCGAGCGGTACCGGTAGACCGCGAGTTGACGACCCGTGGCCAGCTCGCGCAGTCGAGCCTCGGCCAGACGGATACCCCCCGCCAGGGACTCGGCAGACTCACCGATCTCGGCCGCCCTGCCGGCGACCGCGGGCGCGTCCGGATCGAGCAGCAGCACCCGGACCCGTGGCGGCTCCCGGCGGGCGAGGCCGGGCCGAAGCAGGCTGTCGTTGAGAGCCAAGAGCCCGAGGCCACGCACCGCCAGGACGTCGATTTCCGCCGCGGTGGTGGCGTGCCGCTGGATCTCCTCGGCGGCCGCGGCCTGGGCCGAGTAGACCCTGACGACCTCGGGGAAGGCTGCGAGGTCGAACGCGGCGCCGCTGGCGCGCTGTTCGCGGGAGGGGGCGAGACCGAGCAGCCGGCGGGCGTCGTCCGGCATGCCGAGGCCGTCGGCGACGCGCTCGTACACGTCGAGCCGCGAGATCTCCCGGCGGCCGTTGATCACCTCGTTCACCCGGCCCTGCGTCATGTCGACGGCGGCCGCAATCCGGGCCTGACTTGCGCCGGCGTGCTGCTGGACCGCACGGAAGATGGCGGCCATGTCTCGGCCGCGCAGCGCCTCGCGCACGTCGGCGCGCTGCCAGGCCCAATCAGGCATTGCTACCTGGGTGTTCGCTGCTGTGGCCACCTCGGCTCCGCACGGTTCACGGCGGGATCGGAATGTATCCCACGGTGAGATTACCGCTCGGGTATCGAATCGCGACGCACGGTCACGGAACCTTGCAGCAGCAAGCCCCGCGCCGCGCCACGGTCCGGGGTGCGGCCACGCCAGCAAGGGGCGCAGCATGCGGCAGTCCACGGTTCGGCGGTCCGCCGTCGGACGTCTGCTCGATGGGGAGCTGCGTATCCCGCGGGTGCGGTCACTGGAAGCGGCGTGCGCCGAACTGGCCGCGCGTCCGCTCGACGTCACGCTCGCCGAGATCCGCCAGGCCCTCGAACGGCAGGTCGGTGGCGAGGGCAGGCGGCGCCTGCACGTGCTCGTCAGCACCCTGTACCACCGCGCCGGCGCCTCACTGGACCTCACGATCGCGCTGCGCACCGAGATCGAGGCGGCACCGGCCGCCCCACCCACCGAGGAGTGATCACCATGTCCTGTGGCGTTCCCGGCTGCCGTAAGGGCGGCTGCACCACCGACCCCAAACCCACGCCCCCATCCACCCGCAACCCGACCGAGTCCTGACGATGTCGGCCGCCCCCGCGGGATTCCACCACGCCCACCCGCCGATCGTGTGCTGCTCGACGACACTGCTGCCGCTGAGCACGCTCGCCGCCGCCATGCGGATGACCGCAGACTCCAGCGCCGTCGACAAGGCCGTGCAGTGCTGCCTCCCCCACAAGACCGGCACCCACTACGGACTCGTCGCCGAGATCGACCCGACGCACGCCGTGTGGGCCGTGTGGGGACGGGACGGCAGCCCGCACCTCCGAGTCCTCGCCGACTGCCCCGAGACCAGCCCGGACCGGATGGACGGCTGCGCCCTGTACGCCCGACACCGCGGCCCCCACACCTGGCACACGAGCAGCACCAACCGCACCCCGCCCCGCTCCGTCATGACCGTCCCGCCCCGATAGCTGCCGCGGTTGGTCCCGCGGCACGGCCGCCCGACGTCAAACGGGCGACCACCGGCCCCGGCGCACACGCCGACCCCTGCCGCGCCGGGGCCACCCACCACCAGCCACACCCGAGGACCGGCCTTCGTCTCCGTGGGCGACGGGGGCCGAGTCGTGCCCGAGACGGGCGCGCCGACCTGCGGAGTGGCCATGATCACTTGGGAGACATCCGGAAGACGTCCAGGGAGAAGCACATTCCAGAAGAGGGGTTGTGGGTTCCAGCAGAATCCGGGAAAAGCGAAGGGCCACGTCGGGGGCAACGCCCTGACCTGGCCCTTCGTCACATTCCGGGTGATGCACGGGGTGGGCGTGGACGGTTTCGAACCGCCGACATCCGCCTTGTAAGGGCGGCGCTCTACCACTGAGCTACACGCCCCCGGGGTTTGCGACGTCACAGGTTACCCCGGGGTGGGGCGTGCTCGGCAAGCGCGGCGGGCCGGGCGGCGGGGCGGGGCGGGCCCGGCGGCGGGGCTCGGCCTGGAGCCGGCGGGGCCGGAGCGCGGGCGCGGGGAAAGGGGGCCGTGTGTTCGGGCCGGGTGGGTGGGAGGATGGGGCGGACGACAGTGAGCAGCGAGCGCGGGGAGAGAGTGTCACTGTGACGACGGCACGTTCGTGGTGGCGGCGCGGCGACGACCTGCGTGCGGAGGCCCAGGCGGCGAAGGACGCCGCGGCCCAGGCGTTCTACGACCTGGACACGGCCCAGCGGGACCTGGAGATCTCGATAGAGACGATCTCCGCGGTGGACGACACCCCGCAGGCCAGGCGGGCGCTGGACGGTTTCCGGGCACTCGGCGAGAAGATCGACCGGGTCAGCGGCGCCTACATCGCGACCGTCGACGCCCACGACATCGACCGGGACGACCTGGACCACGCGGCGGCCTCGCGGGCCGTGACCGAGCTGACCCGGGCGAAGGACGACCTGACCAACGCGAAGACCGAGCTGGAGCGGTACCAGGCCGGCCTCGCCCCGCTGCTGGGCAAGGCCGAGACGCAGCTCGCCCAGCTGGCGCCGGCCCGGGAGCGGGCCAAGCAGTCGCTGCTCGCGGCGAGCCAGGCGCTGGACGCGGTGCGCGCGGCGGGGCTGAAGGCCGACGCGCTGGCGGCCCGGCTCGCCTCGCTCGGCCCGGAGCTCACAAAACTCAACGAGGGCGCGAGCAAGCACGGCGTACGGGAGACGGTCCGGCGGGCCGACGAGATGCGGCGCACCGCGGAGGCAGTCAGGGCCGAGGCCGAGCGGCTGCCCGAGCAGGCGAAGGAGATCGACAAGCGGCTGGTGTCGCTGCGTACCCGGGTGCAGGCACTCGGCACCCGGGCGGAGGGGGTGGCCCCCGTGCTCAGCGAGTTGCGGCGCCGTTTCTCCGCCGCCTGCTGGCAGGACCTGCAGGCGGTGCCGGATCAGGCCGCGCAGGCGGTCCGGCTCGCCGAGCAGGCACTCGCCGAGGCCCGGGTGGCTCGTACGGAGCAGCGCTGGGCCGACGCCACCTCGCGGCTGGCGACCGTACGTACGCAGATGGACGACGTGGACGGCGCCGTGGCCGCCGCAGGGGATCGGCTGCGCCGGCTCAACGAGGTCAGCAAGGACCCGACCGGCGAGGTGGAGAAGACGCGGTTCGCGATTCGTGACGCGCAGCGGCTGGCGATGCAGGGGCGGAGTACGCCCGAGCCCCGGCACGCGCGACCGCTCGACGAGGCGGTGGCCCGGCTCGACCGCGCCGTGGGCGCGCTGGAGGGGCGGCACCCCGATTACTGGGCGTTCCTCACGGAGACCGCGGCGGTGCGCGACACGGTGAACCGGGTGGTGTCCAATATTCGGGAGGACCGCGCGGCGGGGCGTTGACGGACCCCCCGACTCGGGTCGGGCCGCCGTCCCGGGACCACCCGCCGGGGTGGGCCGATCGCGCCGTTCCTGCCCAGGGCTCCGCCTGGGTGGGGGTGCCCCCGGCGGAGCCGGGGAGAGTCCCCCACGCGTCCCTGAGCAAGTGCGGGCACTCCCCCGGGCACCCCGGGCGCCCCAGAGGGACGGGGTCAGCCGCAGCAGCCGCCTCCGCAGCAGCCTCCTCCGCCGGAACCCCCGGAGGGCCCTGCCGGGGAAGGGGAGGACGAAGAGGCGACGGAGACGGTGGAGAGGAGCTTGACCGTGTCGGCGTGGCCGCGGGGGCAGGGCGCGGGGGCGTCGGACTGGGACATGGGGCGGCGCATCTCGAAGGTGAAGCCGCACGCCTTGCAGCGGTACTCGTAACGGGGCATGCCCTCAGGGTAGCCGGAGCCGTGGGCGGGGTCGGCGTTCATCCACAGGTAACCCGGGTGACGCCGAAGGACCGCCCGGGTGTGGCATCTTCCGGCCATGGACACCGCCCCCCTCGACGCGCTGGAAGCGCTCTTCCTCGGCGCCGGCGCCGACCAGTACCTCGGCGAGGACGTCACCCAGGCCCAGCACATGCTGCAAGCGGCGGCACTCGCCGAGGCCGACGGCGCCCGGCCCGCGCTGGTGGCCGCGGCGCTGCTGCACGACATCGGCCACTTCCACGGCACCGTGAGCGGCGAGGAGTGGCTGGAAGGCACCGACAACCGGCACAGCCACACGGGTGCGGACCGGCTCGCCGCGTGGTTCGGCCCGGACGTCACGGAGCCGGTACGGCTGCACGTGGCCGCCAAGCGGTATCTGTGCCGCGCCGAACCCGGCTACCACGACAAGCTCTCCGCCGAGTCGGTGCGGACCCTGGCGCTGCAGGGCGGCCCCATGACGGTCGCGCAGGCGCGGGCGTACGAAGCCGAGCCGTACGCCCGCGACGCGGTGACGCTGCGCCGCTGGGACGAGCGGGCGAAGGACCCGGCCGCGCAGGTGCCGCCCTTCGCCCACTACCGCCCGCTGCTGGCGGCCCTGCTCAGGCCCGAGACGCCCGAGACGCCCGAGACACCCGCGATGCCCGAGACGCCCGCCTCGTAAGCCCGCGCGCCGGGCCGCCGCCATCCGCCATCCGCCGCCCGCCCCGCCCCACCCCGCTCCGCTACCCCCGCCACCTCACCGCTTGCGGGCCAGCGTCGTGCCGTCCGCGACCGTCAGCAGCACGTCGTCGACCCGGTCGTCGGCCCGCACCCGGTCGTTGAACTCCCGGATCGCCGCGGCCCCGCCGCCCCTGCCCAGGTCGGTGACCTCGCCGTGGAAGAGGGTGTTGTCGACCACGAGGAGGCCGCCGGGGTTCATCCGCGGCACCAGTTCCTCCCAGTAGTCGACGTAGGAGCCCTTGTCGGCGTCGAGGAAGACCAGGTCGATCCACGGGCCGTCCGGCAGCGCCCGCAGCGTCTCGATCGCGGGGGCGATCCGCAGGTCGATCCGGTCCGCGACGCCCGCCTCCGCCCAGGCCGCACGCCCCACCGAGGTCCACTCCTCGGAGACGTCGCAGGCGATGACCCGGCCGTCCTCCGGCAGCGCCGCCGCCATCGACAGCGTCGAGAAGCCGGTGAACGTGCCGACCTCCACGATCCGGCGGGCCCCGGTGAGCCGGACCAGGAACTCCAGCAGCGGGCCCTGCTCCTGCGCCGTCTGGAGCCCCGCGGAATCCGCGAACCGACGGTGCGTGGTGTCCACCAGCGCGCGCTGGGCCGGGCTCAGCGGCGGGTTGTGCGCGAGGACGTACGCGTACAACTCCGGGGTGAGCGGGGGGTTCTTCGTCTCGTACAACGTCTTCTCCCGTGAACGGTGTCTGGCTCGGGCCCACCCCGGGGCCCGTCGCCCTAGGCTGTCCGGATGCTCGTCGATGACGTGATCGCCTTGGTACCCAGCATCCCAGGCCGCCGAGCCCTGCTCGGGTTGGCGGGCGCGCCGGCCGCCGGGAAGTCGACGCTCGCGCAGCGACTGGTCGGCGGCGTCAACGGCCGGCTCGGCGCGGACACGGCGGCGTACGTGCCGATGGACGGATTCCACCTGTCCAACGCCCAGTTGGACCGGCTGGGGCTGCGCGGGCGCAAGGGCGCGCCCGAGACGTTCGACGTCGACGGGTACGTGCACCTGCTGCGCCGGCTGCGGGCGATCCGTGAACGGCCGGTCTACGCGCCCGGGTTCGACCGGCGGCTCGACGAGCCGGTGGCCGCCGCCCTGGTCGTCCCCGCCACCGCGCGGCTCGTCGTCACCGAGGGGAACTACCTGGCCGACGACGGGGCCGGCTGGTCGGAGGTCCGCGACCTCCTCGACGAACTCTGGTACGTCGACACGCCCCGGCGGCTGCGCGAACGCCGGCTGCTGCACCGGCACGTAGGGGGCGGGCGCTCCCAGGACGAGGCGATCGCCTTCATCGCCGACAGCGAGCGGCCCAACGCCCGACGGGCCGAGTCCGGCCGCGCCCACTGCTCCCGCGTCATCAGCGCGGAACGGGGTGCCTGACCCCGACCCCGTTCCGGCGGCACCCGACCGGCTCCCGCGATGCCCGCCCGGCTCCCCGAGATCTCATGGCCCATACATGTATCCATGCTAGGGTGCATGTATGGATACCTCACCTCCCGACTCCGCGCACCGCCAGGACCGCCAGGACCGCCAGGACCGCCAGGACCGGCCCGTCTCGGCCGCCGAGCGGGCCTACGCCGACACCAAGGAGCGGATTCTCGCCGGCGACCTGCCCGGCGGCAGCCTGATCAGCGAGGTCGAGGTCGCCGACCGGATCGGGCTGAGCCGCACCCCGGTCCGGGCCGCCTTCCTGCGCCTGGAGAGCGAGGAGCTGCTGCGGCTGATCCCCAAGCGGGGCGCGGTCGTGGTGCCGGTCCCGCCGCACGAGGCCGCCAACGTGCTGGAGGTGCGCGAGGCGCTGGAGTGCGCGGCGGTCCGGCGGCTGCTGGCGGGCGACGACGACCGGCTCGCCGAGGCCGTCACCCTGCTGCGCCGCCGCCTGAGCGAGCAGGAGGCACCCGCCCGGGACCTGGACGTCGACACCTTCACCCGCCTCGACCAGGCGTTCCACCTCGCGATCGTCGCCGTCTCGGGCAACAGCCTCGCCGAGCGGTTCTACGCCTCCCTCGGCGACCGGCAGCGGCGGATGGCCGTCCACGCGCTGCGGCCCCGGCCGGACCGGCTGAGCGTGCTCGCGCGGGAACACGAGGCGCTGGTGCGCCACATCGCCGCGCGTGACGAGACCGCCTTCGCCGCGGCGCTGCGCCGCCACCTCGACGACACCCACCGGGCGCTGGACGGCGGCGACCGCTGACCATGCGAAGGACCGCGCACAGCACACCGGCGACAGCACGGCGGAGCCCGACAGCGCCCGCACGAACAGCACCCGCACGAACAGCGTCGGCACGAACAGCACCGAGCGCCGCAGAGCCCACCGCGCGGAGCGGAGCGGCCCGATGACCGCGACCACCGCCTCCAGCGCCTCCACCGCGACCACCGGGGCCACGCGCGCGACGACGCCCCGCGCCGCCCGCCCGCGCGGCTGGCGGCAGGCCGCCGCCGGGCTGGTCGCCTGCGGGTGGGGCGGCAACCAGTTCACCCCGCTGCTGCTGATGTACCGGCGTACGGACGGCTACTCGACGGTGACCGTCGACGCGCTGCTCGGCGCGTACGTGGTCGGTCTCATCCCCGGCCTGCTGATCGGCGGTCCGCTCTCCGACCGCTGGGGGCGGCGGCCGCTGATGATCGCCGGCACGGCGCTCTCGCTGCTGGCCAGTGCCGTCCTCGCGGCCGGGTCGCTAGGGCTCGGCCCGCTCGTCGCGGGGCGGCTGCTGACCGGCGCCGCCGTCGGGATCGCGATGGCCGTGGGGTCGAGCTGGGTGAAGGAGCTGTCGCAGGCCCCCTTCGACCCCGGCGCGGACCCGGGCGCGGGCGCCCGGCGCAGCTCGCTGGCGCTCACCGCGGGCTTCGGGATCGGTCCGGGCGTGGCCGGCGCGCTCGCCCAGTGGGGTCCGTGGCCCACCGCGCTGCCCTACCTGGTCCATGTGGCGGTCGGCGGTGCCCTGTTGGCGGTCATGCTCGGGGCACCCGAGACCCGGAGGCGGCCGGCGGTCCGGCCGGAACCGACCGGAGGGCTGCCGACCGGAGGACGGCGAGGGCTACGCGTCGCAGGGCTGCGGGCCCGCGAGTTCCTGGCCGATCTGAGGGTCCCGGCCGCCGGTCACCGCCGCTTCCGGCGGATCGTCCTCCCCATGGCGCCCTGGGTGTTCGGGTCCGCGGGCATCGCGTACGCCGTGACACCCCAGCTCGTCGACGCCCGGGTCGGCCACTGGGGCCTGGCCTACGCCACCGCGCTGACCGTGCTCACCCTGGGCATGGGAGCCGTCGTCCAGCCCCTCGCGAAACGGCTCGGCGCCCGGTCGAGCGTGCCGGCGATGTCGGCCGCCATGGTGCTGATGGCGCTGGGCATGGCCGTGTGCGGGCTGGACGCCCAGACCCGCTCGCCGTGGCTGGCGCCGGTCGGCGCGCTGGTGCTGGGCGCGGGCTACGGGATCGCGATCGTCTCAGGACTGGTGGAGATCCAGCGCATAGCCCGCCCCGACGACCTCGCCGGGCTCACCGGCGTGTACTACGCGGCGGCGTACGCCGGCTTCCTGCTGCCGACCGTGCTCGCCGCCGCGTCGTCCGTCGTGGGCTATCCCGTGCTGCTCCTCGCGCTGGCGGTGCTCGCGGTCGGCTGCCTGGCGGTCATCCTCGCGAACTCCCGCGTCCCGGCGGTTCCGGGCCCGCTCCCGCCACGGCGCCCCGGGCTCTGACGCGCGGCCGGCAGCGGGCGCCGGTCAGCCGTCGAGCCGTACGCCGGGACGGTCTTCGAGCCGGGCGAGGACGCGGTGGAGGATCTCCTCGCCCGCGGCCACTCCGGCGGACGCGAGCGCGGTGACGTGGGGAGCCGTCCACCCGGTGTCGGCGAGCTCGCCGTGCGCGGGGGTCCAGCCGGCGTCCGCGGCCAGCAGGAGGTCGGCGTCCAGGAGCGAGTCTCCGGCGGCGAGCACCTCGTGCGCACCGGTGCGCCGGACCACCTCCGCGAGGGCCGCGGACTTGCTGAGCGGCTTGGGCACGGCGTAGATCTTGCGTCCCTGGAGCGAGACGGTCCAGCCGCGGGTGTCGGCCCACCCGGCGAGTTCCTTGACCCAGCCGACGGGCAGCCGGTCCCGGTCGACCACGAGGTAGGCGAACAGCTCCTCGGCGATCCGCTCCTTGCGCAGCCACTCCGGGTCCGCGGTGGCGGCCAGGTGCGCCCGCACCTCGGCCAGCGGCGCGCAGCCGTCGGCGAGCCTGCGCCGCATCTCGTCGTGCCAGTCGTGGTCGGTGCGCCCGTCGACCAGCAGGTGCCCGCCGTTCGCGCAGATCGCGTAACGCGGCACCCGCCCGGGCAACTTGATCCGGCGGTACTGCTTGCGGGTGCGGGTGGTGGCGGGCACGAACCGCGCGGTGTCGGCGAGTTCGACCAGCAGCCGCCCGGCGGCCTCGGTGAGGTAGGACAGCGGCCTGGCCTCGTGGACCTCGACGCACAGCAGCCGCGGGGCCTGCTCGTCCGGCATGGTCAGGCCCAGCGCGGCGGCGGAGTAGACCAGGGTGCGGTCGAGGTCGCTGGCGACCACGGTCCGGTGGTGCGTGGGCATCGGTGCGCGGCTCACTTCGCGGCCACCGCCTTGCCGTCCACACCGGTCGCGCCGCGCGTGAAGCGCGGGTGGATCAGGCCGACGCAGGAGTACGGCAGGTCGTCCACCTCCTCGACGGGTACGCCGCGTTGCGCGGCGAGCAGCCTGACGTGGTCCAGGTCGGCGCCCACCCCGCGCTTGGCGAGGATCTTCCACGGCACCCGGCGCAGCAGCACCCGGGTGGTCTCGCCGACGCCGGGCTTGACCAGGTTGACGTCCCCGATGCCGTACTCCTCGCTGATCCGCTCCACCGCGGCCCAGCCCGCCCAGGTCGGCGAACGGTCCTGCCCGCGCAGCGCCTTGACGTCGGCGGCGACCGGGTCGGCGACCGAGTCGAAGGCGGCGGCGACGGTGTCGAGGAAGTACCCGGAGACGTCGGCGCCGAGCAGGTCGCGGTAGAACTTCGCGCCGTGGAAGTCGTGCGGTCCGATCAGCCCCTCGCGCAGCACGGTGCGGGAGATCAGCCCGGAGACGGTGGAGTTGAGGCACGCGGAGGGGATCAGGAAGTCGTCGCGGGTGCCGTAGGTGCGTACGCAGCCGCCCGGGTCGGCGAGGACCGCGATCTCCGGGTCGAATCCCGGCTTCCCCGAACCCGAAGCCGAACCCGAACCGGAAGCCGCACCGGAACCCGAAGCCCCGCCCGAGCCCTGCTCCGACGCCTGCGCCTCGGCGAACTCGGCCACGGCCGCGGCCAGTTCGCGGGTGATCGCGCCCTTCCCGGTCCAGCCGTCGACGAACACCACGTCGGCCGGGTCGTGGTGGGCGGCCAGCCAGCGCAGCGCGTTGGCGTCGATGCCGCGCCCGCGGACGATGGAGACCGCGTAGTGCGGCAGCCGCAGCCCGTGCGCGTGCTCGGCCCAGCGGCGCATCAGCACGCCGACGGGGGTGCCGGCGCGGGCGAGCGAGACCAGGACGGCGTCCGGTCCGCGCTCGGCCAGCACCAGTTCGGTGACGGTGCCGACCGCACGGGCGATCCGCCGCGCCGAGCCGTCCAGCGCCGAGCGGAACAACTCCTGGTACTCCGGGGTGGGTTGGTACTCCACCGGCAGCGACTCGGCGTAGTGCGCGCCGCCGCTCTGGATGGCCTCCTCGCGCTCCTCGGTGGGCGCCTCCAACTCGACGTCGGAGAGGTCCTTGAGCAGCCAGCCCACCTCGTCGGGCGCGTAGGAGGAGAACTCCGGCCCCCGCAGCGGCTCGGCCAGGCCGGACGACCCGGCCGGACCGTACGACCCGGCCGGGGCCTCAGGGGTTTGCGGGGCCCGCGCGGTCGCACCGCTCGGGCTGTTCGTCGGGCTCATCGCGTGCGTGCTTCCGTTCGGTCGGTAGGACGGCACCACCGCGAGCAGTACCGAGTCGGTGGCGGCGGCCAGCCGGTCCAGCAGCCCGCCGGGCGCGTGCAGGGCGGCGGTGTCCCCGGTCGAGTCCACCACGCACACCACCGCGTCGAACCCGCGCACGTTGTACGCGAACCGGTCCGTGCTGCCCTCGTCGGTCGGGTCGTCGTGTGCGGGGAACGCGATCCGGTGCCGTATGGCGTACCCGGGGTCGTCGACGGCCAGTACCGGGGAGCGGGTGGTGGTGGAGTACCGGACGGCGGCCGGGGCGCTCCCGGGCGCCGAGGCGCGCGCCCGGGCCTCCAGGGCGCCCTGGAGCGCCTTGGCCAGCCGCAGGGGCGCGTACATCAGCTCCTCGTTGCCGAGGACGAGGACGCGGCCGGCGGACGGCGGCAGGGCGTCGGCGAGCCGGCCGCCCATCGCGGGCAGCGCCTCCGCCAGCCGCATGGCGTGCCCGGGCAGGAAGCCGTGCCGGCCCCCGTCGGGCACCTCCTCGGGCCACTCCAGCTCCACCCGGCGTACGCGCCCGGCGGAAGCGGGGCCGCCGGCCGCCGGAGGGACGGCGACGGACGCCTCGTCCGCCGCGTGGTGCGCGGCCACCAGAGCCTGGCCCCTGCCGAGCACCCCGTCCGGGAGGCCGACCGTCCCCGTGGCCAGGGCGATCACGTCGATGCGCGCGGGCAGTTCGGCGGCGAAGGCGTCCAGCGCGTCGCGGTCGGCGGGCGCGCGCATGTCGGTGAGCGCCACGACGACGTAGTGCTCGCGCGGGTGGAGGGCGTGCAGGGCCGCGATGGTGTTGCGGATGGTGCGGCCGGTGGAGAACTCGTCGTCGACCAGCACGAGCGGGCCGGGCCGGGTCAGCAGCCCGGGCTCCTCCGGCAGCAGCAGGTGGGAGGTGGCGTGGCTGTGCTCCTCCTCGAAACCGCCGTGCGGGGTGACGCCGGGCACCGCGCGGCGGGTGGAGTGCAGGTAAGGCGCGAAGCCGATGCCGTCGGCGACCGCGTGGCCGAGCCCGGTGGCGGTCTCGGCGTATCCGAGCACGACCGCGTTCCGCGCGTCGGCCGCGCCCAGCAGGTCCCGTACCCGCAGGCCGAGCGCGAAGGCGCACCCGTAGACCGTGCCGGGGTCCTGCGGGACGTGCTTGCCGAGCACCTGGGAGACGAGCAGATGGGCCCGCTTGGGGTTGCGCCGCAGCGCCAGGCCGACCAGGTCGGCGAGGCCGTCGCCGTGCAGGGTGACGCCGAGGCGGTCGGCGACCCACTGCCCGGTCCAGGGCGCGTTCGTTGGCATCAGGCGGGTGTCCTTACGTGCGGATGGGTGGGCACCGGTCAGGAGGAGGGCAGGCTCGCGGCGAGCAGTTCCACGAAGCCGACGTCCTCGCGGGCGACACCGAAGACCTCGGCGCGGCGCAGGGTGCGTTCGGCCCAGGCGCGGTGCGGCTTCACCTCGTTCATCTTGTTGGTGTAGGCGGAGCGGAGCACCCCGCCGCCGCTGCGGTCCTGGTGCAGGATGTCGGCGGCGTCGCAGAACTCCTCGTGGGTGACGACGCTCAGCGCGTTGACGACCGGCACATGGCTGGGGTGGATGCAGGTCTTGCCCTGAAGGCCGTTGGCCCGGTCCAGCTCGATCTCGCGCAGCAGGCCGTCCATGTCCTGCTCGATGAGGGCCTCGCGCAGGTCCTCGGCCTCGGGGGTGAACGGGCTGCGGCGCAGCTGGGGCTTGAACATCCGCTCGTGGTGCCGGAAGTACTCCCACACCGGGCCGGTGACGACGAAGCCGCTGCCGTCCGCGCGGCCGAGCACGTTGACCACGTCGGCGATGACGGAGGCGACGATCTGCACGTCGTACGCGGTCATCGCGGGCGCCCGGCGCAGGCCGTAGGAGGAGCAGAAGTCGGTGACGCCAAGGCGCAGGGCGAGCACCCGGTCGCGGTACTTGTCGACGGTGCGGGATATCCCGTAGAGCGTCTCCACCCGGCTCTCCAGGTGCAGCAGCTCCGGGGACTCCAGCACCGGCATCGCGAACAGCCGATGCCCCGAGGCGCTTTCCGCGTTGCCGACCGCTTCGAGGAAGGGGACGCCGGTCTCCTCGGTGAACTTGGGCAGCACGAATCCGGACAGCAGCCGTACGGTGCCGCCGAGCCGGTGCACCAGATCGGTGATCTGGGCCGGGGTGCGGACCCGGATGAACAGCAGCGGGAGCGCCTGCTCGGCGCCGGGCCGGGCGGCCAGATCCGCGAACTGCCGGACCAGGTTCGCCTCGCCCGCCTCGACGTCGCGGTCGTCGATGGAGTCCTCCAGGCACAGCACCATGGAGACCACGCCGCGGGCGGCCTGCTTGAGCACGTCGTCGGCGAGGCGCGGCCGGGTGGCCGGGCTGTAGAGCGTGGCGCCGAGGGCGGTCGCGAGGACGCGCGCGGGTGAGCCGGAGGTGAACTCCTGAGGTTCCCGGTGGAAGAGCTCACCCCTGAGGTCTGACGCAAGATGTCCGAAGTGTCGCATACGCCCCCTTTCAGAGTCGCAGCCGCGAGAGAAGGCGTCAATCGCGTGGCCGATTATCGTACGTGTGCCCGTGTCGCAAAGGTTCCCGCAGCGCGTGACAAACAGGTAACCGGCTCCGGTCGGCCAGGTGTCCGTCCCCGCGCGTCACCCGCCCCGCCCGCGCGGCCGGAGCGGACCCCCGCGCCCGGCCCGCCGTCCGCGGCGTTGTGGGCCGCCCCGCAGGACGGGCAGGATGGCAGTCATGACGCACGTGATGGTGAAGGGCTCGAACATCCCGCTGGACGCCTCGGGCATCCGGGCGGTGCTCCGCTGGAGCCCGGCGCCGACCGCTCCCGACGTGGACGCCTCCGTGCTGCTGCTCGGCGCCGACGGCCGGGTGCGCTCGGACGCCGACTTCGTCTTCTACAACGCCCCCCGGCACCCCTCGGGCCTGGCCCGGCACCTGCCGAAGCAGCGCGTCTCCGACGGCTTCACCGACACCGTGGAGGTCGATCTGGCCGCGCTCGACCCGGGCGTGGACCGGGTGGTGGTCGCCGCGTCCTGCGACGGCGGGCCGTTCCGGCTGGTGCCCGACCTGGTGCTCGCCCTCTTCGACGCGGCCGGCCCGCAGCACGCCGCCCCGCTGGTCACCTTCGACGTGGTGCCCGACACCGGCCAGGAAAGCGCGCTGATCTGCGGCGAGTTGTACCGCAAGGACGCCGGCTGGAAGTTCCGCGCGCTCGGCCAGGGATACGCCACCGGCCTGGTCGGCCTCGCCACGGAATACGGCATCGCGGTCGACGACGGCGACTCCGAGGAGCCCGCCCAGGGCGCCACCGCCGCCGCGGGCCCCACCGCCGCCATGCCCGGCCCCGCACCCACCGGCGGCTACACCGCGGCCGCAGGACCCGCCGTGTCCGCCCCCGAACCCCCCGGCGCCTACGGCTACCCCCTCCCGGCCCCGTACCCCTCCCACGTCCCCGCCCAGCCCGCCTACGGCTACCCCCAGCCCGTCGCCGCCACCATCCCTCCCCCGCCCCCTCAGCAACCCGTAGTCCACCAACAGCCCCAACAGGCCTACCCGGCCTACGGCTACCCCCAGCCCGTCGCCACCAACGCCCTCCCCCCCGACGGCCACTTCACCCTCCCCCCGCAGGGCCCCCAGTTCCAATCCGCCTGACCGCTCGGGAGAACCAACGGGAGCTTGGCGGCAACCCCAGGCGAAGCCCTGGGTAGTGACCCCACAGCCGAAACACCACCCAAGCCAGGACAGCTTCTTCTCAAGGAAGAGCCGTCGCATACCCAGGGGCGCGGGGAACTGCGCGACAAGCCCCCACCGACAGGTGATCCCCAAACAACAACAACCACCCCCGACAGGGGAGCTTCTTTTCAAGCAAAAGCCGTCAAGTTGCCCAGGGGCGCGGGGAACGGCGCGACAAGCCCCCCACCGACAGGTGGTCCCGGAACCGACAGCACCACCCACCCCGGAGGGTCCGCTCGACCCCACCGCCAGGGTCACACCTTGGACTTGTACCCCCGCCCCCACTGCAGCCCCCACCCGTAGAGCCGGTCGATCTCCGCCTGGAAGCCGTAGACGTACTTCACCTCGCGGTGGACGACCATCTCGTCCTTGCGGTTCTCGATCAGCACCACCGCGCAGGACCGCGCCTGCGGCTCCCGCTCGGTGAGCGGGATCTCGATCCGCGGCCCGGACCCGGGAAAGATCTCCACCTTCGCGTGCGTGCGGTCGAACGCCGGCGTGCCGTCGTAGATGTACACGAACACCAGCAGGCGCTTGAACTCCTCGCGCTTGTCGAAGTTGATGTACAGCGTCTCGCCCGAGGTGCCGCCGAACCGGTCGTCGCCGGTCATCTGGATGTACGGCGGCGCGTCCAGGTCACCGTGGAAGTCGCCGAGCGGCTGGACCACCCCCTTGGTGCCGTCCGCGAGTTCGTACATGCACGCCAGGTCCAGGTCGACGTTGACCATCGCCGGGCCGGCCGCCTGGACCACACGTGGCTTGAACACGTCGATCTGGCGGCGCAGGAAACTGCCCCGATCCGTCACCCAGTCCCCGGAGTCGGTCGGCCGCATCTGCCAGGACAGGTTCACCCGCATGTTGCCGACCGCGGCACCGTGTTTCGTCAGCGACAGCTCGGGCCGCCGCTTGGTGAGTTCCACGCTGTGCGTGTTCGTCACGTCGAACTGGTCCGGGCCGTTGGGCCGCAGGAACCGCCACCAGGCCATTGTCGTCCGTCCTCCCCTGTCGCTCAGCACCGCAGCCACCCGCCGCACGGACGCGCCACCGCCGAGCCCGGCGCCCAAGCCGACCCCGAAGCCCGTGGTGCCGCC